>CASBQH010000043.1 GCA_949127695.1 Synechococcales cyanobacterium PMM_0073 | reverse complement strand
CTGCAAGATTTCGGCTGAGTTATCCTGCGAGCCGTCATCTAGAATTAGAAACTCAAAGTCAGTGAAACTCTGGCTCAAGATGCTTTCCACCGCCTCAGCCAGATAGCGAGCGCTATTGTAAACCGACATTAAAACGCTGACTGTGGGTTGAGTCATAGAGGTTTCTGTCCAGAGATTTGCCCAGACACCTTCCAAGCGTGCGGCTGATAGTACTGGCCGCGATTCAGCTTCTCTTGGCCCACCACCGAAAACCGAATTGACTCGTAGGCATCCAGCACATAGAGCGCGCCGTCTTTGAGATAAACGCTGAGCGTATAGGCCGCAGGCAGCAGCCCCAAGTGCGGCAGCTCCACCCGCAGCTCATAGTCGCCTGCTGCCACGGCAAAGGTTTCCTGGTCATAGGCACTGCTGAGATGCAGCATCAGGCTGTTGTCTTTGGCGGGTAAATAAATTGCCACAAACAGGCTCAGCGCCTCAATCGGGCGACTGCCGCGACAGCGCACACAGATCGACATTGGCTCACCGCTGATGGGCGACTCAACCAATTGACCCGCCGCATCCTCAAAATGCAGCGACAGCAGCTCAGCCCCGGTGATGCCGGTTTTGGCGCGTTCGGCTTCAGATTTGGCCGGGAAGTGAAACGGAAACCGAGTTGCGCCCTGCTTGACCGAAAACAGCTCGGCCTCATAGCGATCCATAATCTCGCGGGCGCTGCCGGAGGCCACCAGCTGCCCTTTTGACAAATACAGCCCCTTTTGGCAGGTGTTCAAAATGCCCTGAAAAAAGTGGCTGACCAGCACAAACGAGGTGCCGTTTTGCAGCAGCTCGGCCAGTCGCCGCTCGCATTTGGAGCGAAACCGGGCGTCTCCCACCGCCAGCACTTCGTCGATCAGCAGCACGTCTGGGTCAGTGTGAATCGCGCAGGCAAAGCCAAGTCTGGCCGCCATCCCAGAGCTATAGCTCTGCACAGGCGCGTCGATTGCCTCGTCAATTTCGGCAAATTCCACCACCTGCTCAAACCGCGCCTCAATTTCCTGAGTCGAAAGCCCCAAAATCGACATATTGGCGTAGATATTTTCGCGTCCGGTTAAGACTGGACTAAACCCAGCCCCCAGCGCAATCAATGGCGCAACCCGGCCTTTGACCCAAATCGATCCAGCGTCCGGTCGAATCAAGCCGCTGATCATCCGCAATAGCGTCGTTTTGCCGCTGCCGTTGGCTCCCACCAGGCCAATTGCCTCGCCGCGCTGGAGCGTAAAGCTGATATCCTGCAACGCCCAAAACTCGCCTTGTCGCAGCGTGAAGCTAGCCTGACGGCGACCGGTCAATTCTGCCCCCATATCCTGCAAGCCATAGAACATTGACTGCTTTAGGCTGCGGCAAAATTTCTTAGAAACCCCCTGCACCACCAGCACATTGTCATTGGCAGGTTCAATTGGCGATGAGGCTGGGGTAACGTTTAGCTGCATCATGCGCTGATTCGCTCAATTACAAAGGGCATGGCCAGACGGTAAACTAGCCAGCTTACCAGGAGCCCCACCAGCGCCAGCAGACTCGCCGCCCAAAACTGGAGCGGCTGAGACAATGCGCCCGTGGTGGACAGCTCTCGAATTGTCACCAGCAGGGGCGTCACCGGATTCCAGCGCACCGCCATCGCAAATAGCCCCGTCTCAGGCGTGGGGTAGATCACGGGCGTTAGCACCAGCCAAGCACTCAGCAGCAGCGCCAGCCCCCGCGAGACATCTTCATAGAGCGTGCCAAGGGGAGCCAGCAGCAGCCCAAAGGCGGTGCCCAGCGCCACCAGATGCAGCAGCGCCACCGGAGCCAGCAACACCGTCCAAGTCACCGGAATTTTGAACCAGAGAAACAGCGCCACAATCAAAATCAGCTTGATTGCAAAGTTGCAGCCCACCTGCGCCAGCTGCGACAAAATCAGCGCCTCACGCGGGAAGTTGATCCGAGCCAGCATTGGCTTTGCGGCAATTACCGCCTGCACCGGCCCACTCACCGCTTCAGCAAAGGTCTGCCAGAGCGCCATGCTAAACATCACGTAGGCGGGATAGGGAATCTCGGTTTTGCCAATGTTGAGCACGTTTGACTGACTGGCCAGCGTTAGCCCCAGTCCGGCCACCAGCGGCGGCACAAACGCCCAGAAAATCCCCAGAAACGACTGACGGTAGCGGCTGCTTAAGTCGCGCACCAGCAGCCGCCAAGCTAGCTCCCGCGAAGCCAAAAGGTCATGCCACATTTCTCGCCAGAGCTGGAGCGGCTGGCGCATCCGGCTATCCGGACTGTAGGTAACTTCAGGTGACGGGTCAGGATGGCGATTGCGCCTTTTATTCATTACGCGCTTCAGGCTGGGTAGATGAGACAGATGCAGGGCAGCCCTTACTCGCGATTGTAAGAGCAGTTGGCCTACCAGTGGGGAGAGGAAATATAAAGACTGGATGAATCCCCCTGAATTGCTAGCGCCATCAGCAAGGCGGTGACTCAAGCCTTCTGCTCACAGGCCAATGCCAGTCCCACCTGCTGTGCCGCTAGCCGAATCAGCGCTATTTCGTCTGCTTGTAGCGGCTGAGGAACTGCCCATTGTAGCGAAAGCACCGCAAGCAGATCGCCGCGAAAATGCACCGGAACTGCGATCTGGGTTTCAGAGGCTGGCGTTTCAGCGGAATCAGCCAGTTGAGTTTGAGCCGTGCTGCCTGCTTTCTGAACTACTT
>CASBQH010000042.1 GCA_949127695.1 Synechococcales cyanobacterium PMM_0073 | reverse complement strand
GCCCACTCTAATGCGTGGCTTCCCCGGCAAAATCCGCCAGTTAGCCTGGGCAGATCTGCCAGCTGACCTGCCGCCGATGCTAGCCGCCGCCACCCGCGAACTGGTAACGGTCTGGCTAAAATCCTCAGAAGATTGGGAAAGTTGGTTACTGGATCTGCATAACGGCAATGTGATGGATCTGGCATTTCAACCCAAGCAAAACCTGCTGGCCTCGCTGTCAGAAGATGGCTGGCTTATCCTCTGGGAAATGGCGACAGAGGCGGCGCAGATCTTGGAAGGCGCGGAAGCAGGCTTTTCCTGTCTAGCTTGGCACCCGCATGGGCAGCAGCTCGCAGCGGGCGGACAGCAGGGTGAACTGGTGATTTGGTCGGCAGCCCCAAAACTCTACGGCTAATCCTCTATAATTTGAGAATAATAATCGTTCTCTTAATTTGCGAGGGATCATCTATGGTTACTGCTGAAGTTCAAAGCACCGTCCCGGTCACCTTGCTGACCGGCTATCTGGGAGCAGGAAAAACCACCTTGCTCAACCGCATCCTCACCCATGAGCATGGCAAAAAGGTCGCAGTGATCGTCAATGAGTTTGGGGATGTGGGCATTGATCACCAGCTGATCATCAATGCCGATGAAGAAATTTTTGAAATGAACAACGGCTGCATCTGCTGCACCGTGCGAGGCGACCTGATTCGGATCATTGGCAACTTGATGAAGCGGCGCGACAAGTTTGATCATCTGGTGATCGAAACCACCGGACTGGCAGACCCTGCGCCGGTCATCCAAACTTTTTTCATGGATGAGGATGTGCAGAGCCAGACCAATCTCGACTCAGTTGTGACCGTTGTGGACGCCAAGCATATCTGGCAGCATTGGGAGGCTGAAGAAGCGCAAGAGCAGATTGCCTTTGCGGATGTGGTGCTGCTCAACAAAACCGATCTGGTCACGCCAGCCGAACTCGACGAGCTAGAGCAGCGGATTCGCGGCATGAATGCCCTGGCCAAAATTTACCGCACGCGCAACGCCGAACTAGAAATGAATGCGCTGTTAGGCATTGGGGCATTTGACCTAAATCGCGCCCTGGAGATTGATCCAGAATTTTTGAATGAAACAGCGCATGAACATGATGAGACCGTTGGTTCGGTCGCCATCGTAGAATCAGGCGAACTGGATGGCACCAAACTCAATGAATGGCTAGGAGAACTGTTGCAGGTTCAAGGCCCCGATATCTTTCGGATGAAGGGGATTTTGACGATTGCTGGAGAGGATCAGCGCTTTGTGTTTCAGGGGGTTCACATGCTGTTTGATGGCAGAGCTGATCGAGCTTGGCAGCCAGGAGAAACCCGCAAAAATGAGCTGGTTTTCATCGGTCGCAATCTGGATGAAGCACAACTCAGAGCCAGCTTTCGAGCCTGTTTAGTCTGACATCTGAAACCCTCAGCAGTCTTTCAAGCGCCCTAGCTGGAGCACAACTTGATCGATAGCAGCTTTAAGGCTCTCGCCGCCATCGCCCTGATTTGGCTGATTGACCAGAATGCTAAACAGAAGTTTGTCGTAGTCAGGATGCTCTAGGTATCCCGACAAGGCTCTGACGCCATTCAATGTGCCGGTTTTGCCGTGAATTTTCCCTTGCAACGGCGTATTCACAAACCGATACGCCAGCGTGCCGTTGACGCCCGCAACTGAGAGCGAATTGTAAAAGATATCGCTGCCTCTGGCGGTCTGCATTGCCCGCAAGAGCTGCACAATCATGCTCGGCTCAGCTAAGTTGCTGCGTGATAGCCCGGAGCCGTCGGTCTGGCGATAGGTGCGCGGATCGATGCCCAGCGGCAAGAGCGCAGCTTTGACCGATTCGGTGCCGCCAATTTCGTCGAGCAGCGCTTCGGCATAGTCATTGTCGCTGTCGCGGTTAATAATACCAAATCGAGTTTTGACCGCAGGCTCTTGCTGCGGCGTGTAGTAGAGCATCTGGAGCGCGGCGGCGGTGGTGAGCAGCTTGACGTTGGATGCGGGCACGAGGAGACTGCCCGCATCGTGGCTGTAGAGCTTGGTAGCGGGCGAAACCGCCTCGACTTCAATGCCCCAGCGCGCCGTGGCAAACTGGGGACGTTTGATGATTTGCTCAATCGCCGTAGGTAGATTGTTGGCGCAGAGTTGGCCTGCCATCAGGTTGGAGGGCGTGGCAGGCCGCATCCGGGTAATGTCAATCGGCGGATAGTTGCTGATTTGGGCGCTGGCAGCGTTAAATCTGCCAAAATTCCCCAACCCGCCTGTCAGCAGCAGCGAACCTAAAAATGCCAGCGTAAAACTTAGCCAAGTTCGTCTTCTCAAGATTTGTCATCCCCACAGGTACAGTAAAGTCATCTAATCCAAACAGCGCTAGCTAACTCTGAATCTAAATTGAACCAGTCGATCTAGGCCAAAGTTGAGCTTACCTTAAATTGGAACAATTGCGGCAAGGCAAGCTGGAATTTTAGAGCGGCTTCATCAACGCTGAATCCAAGCCAGCGCAGCGGTAAGCTCGGATACATGATCGCCCATTGGCAGCGGAGGCTGTTGTACCATCACAATGGGTAATCCTAGCTCACGCGCAGCAATCACTTTGGCATAGGTAGCCGCACCGCCGCTATTTTTGCTGACAATCGCCTGAATTTGGCATTGGCTCAGCAGCGCGAGTTCAGCATCCAGGCTAAACGGGCCGCGCTCTAGCAAG
>CASBQH010000041.1 GCA_949127695.1 Synechococcales cyanobacterium PMM_0073 | reverse complement strand
GCTGGGGGTTGAAGCGCTGGGGGTTGAGCTGGAGGGGAACCTACTGATTTGAGCTGGCCAGATACCCTTTATCATTTTGGGTTAAAACGAGCCGGACTTCAATTGGTTTGACTGATGGTTTCAGCGGCGGTTGCAACGGATGCGAGCCATCTCGCCCGCCAATCTGCTGTAAAGTGTCAATATGTATGACGATGATGAGCTAGCGCTTCTAGAAGCTGAGATCGAGCTTGATCCGCTTGATCACGTTGGGAATGAGCCCGTTGAGGTCGCCCAGCCTGATCCAGAGCTGATGCTGGCCTTGCTGGACTCGCCCAACAACCAGCAGCGAATGCTGGCCACGCGCGCCTTCTGCGAGCTAGAAGATGCGCGGGCAATTCCCCGGCTGATTCAGCTTTTAGCCGATCCCTGTCCGCTGGTGCGGGTGAGCGCTGCCTATGGCTTGGGACGCAACCCCAGCCCGACTGCCGTTGAGCCTTTAATTGAGCAATTGCAGCAGGACTGGAACGGCTACGCCCGCAAAGGCATGGTCTGGGCGCTGGGCAACTGCCGCGATCGTCGTGCCCTAGAGCCGCTGATTGAGGCGCTCAAAACCGACATTTCTGCCGTGCGGCTCTGGGCGGCGAGTGCCCTAGCTCAAATGACCGACGTGAGCTATGAGAGCATCATCGGGGCAATTCCGCCCCTGATTGAAGGACTGCGGCGTGACCCAACTGCCGCCGTTCGCAGCAACTGCGCTTGGGCAGTCGGGCAGCTCTGCCGTGAGCTACCCTCCAACGTGATCTATGCCACCGCGATTGATGCGCTAATTGAAGCCTTTGCCGAAGATCCAGAAATTGGCGTCTGTGAAGATGCCAAAACCGCCGTGCTCAAAGTCGGCGACACCAGAGGCTTGCAGGTGATCGAAGAAATTGAGCGCGACGGCTTGATTTAGATTTGATTGCGGCTGGATCAATTAAGGCTGGGCGCTATCCCATCAAGATCACCCGATCAATCACATGAATTACGCCGTTGTCGGCTTCAATGTCAGCGGCAAGTACGGTGGCGTTTTTCACTTCAAAGCCGCCCTCAGCGCCGCTGGTGCAGTTAATTGGAATCGGCGAACCTTCGACTGAGGTAACAGTGCCCAGCTTGGCCAGATCTGCCTGCATCAGCTTGCCAGAGACCACATGAAAGGTCAAAATTCGGCTGAGCTGCGGAATATTTTGCACCAGCGTCGTGATTGTGCCGGGCGGCAGCTTGGCAAATGCCTCGTCGTTGGGGGCAAACACCGTGAACGGACCTGGACTTTTCAGTGTCTCAACCAATCCTGCCGCCTGCACTGCTGTCACCAGCGTGCTAAAAGAACCCGCGCCAACCGCAATATCTACAATATCTGCCATTGATCTTCTCTATCTGTACGATGACTTAACTTTATCTCTCACCTGAACCTATCCCCGTAGTAAAAGCGCTGTATAGTCCAAAGCTCTGGCTGATGAGTCTTGATGCTACTAACTCTCTACAGAAACTTTAGCCGATACAGCGCTCACTGGAAGGGAACTCATGGAGTTGCCGTTAAGCCCATCATACTCGCAAACTTCATAGATAAAAATCTCTAGTTCCAATCTTTGTGATAGATTTAGTTCTATTGATACGCGCTCAAGTTTTAGCTCGCTGGTGACTTCATTTCGCAGGAGGTAGTACCCTTGATCCACGCAACTCTCCATCAGCTCAAAGTTTTTGAGGCGACGGCAAGGCATGGCAGCTTCACCCGCGCCGCCGAGGAGCTGTTTTTGACGCAGCCCACGGTTTCGATGCAGGTAAAGCAGCTGACCAAAGCAATTGGCCTGTCGCTGTTTGAGCAGGTGGGCAAGCGGCTGTTTCTGACTGACGCTGGACGCGAGCTTTATAGCACCTGCCAGGAAATTTTCCAGCGGCTTGATCAGCTGGAAATGACGGTGGCCGACCTGAAGGGCATGAAGCAGGGCAAGCTACGGCTCGCCGTCATTACTACCACCAAATATTTTATGCCGCGATTGCTCGGCCCATTTTGCCAGCGCTATCCCGGCATTGATGTCTCGCTGGCTGTGACCAACCACGAGCAGGTGATTGAGCGGCTGGCCAATAACCAGGACGATCTCTATGTGATGAGCCAGCTGCCGGATCACATCGACATTAAATCGCATCCGTTTTTAGAAAACCCGCTGGTGGTAGTCGCGCCGCAGAATCACCCGCTGGCCAATGAAAAGAACATTGCGCTGCGGCAGCTGGCCGACGAATATTTTATTATGCGCGAGCCAGGATCGGGCACTAGAGGCGCGCTGCAAAAAATGCTGGACGAGCAGAAGCTGTCGGTGAAAGTGCGGCTAGAGCTGGGCAGCAATGAGGCGATTAAGCAGGCGGTAGCGGGCGGACTGGGGATTTCGGTGCTCTCTCGCCATACGCTGCTGCCAGAAGCCGCCAACAGCGAGCTGACAATTTTGGATGTGCAGGACTTTCCAATTTCGCGGCAGTGGTATGTGGTCTATCTGTCGGGCAAGCAGCTCTCGGTGGTGGCCACCACTTTCTTAGAATATCTCCAGGATGCTGCCGACACCCTTTCGGGCGGATTTGCCGATGTTGCCGAATGGGCTAAGCGGCGAGCGGCGAGTGATTTGGCAGCAGACAGAGCCGCAAGAATTGCAGAGCAGACGGCAAACCAAACGGATTTGGAGCCGAATATCTTGGAAGATATAGAGAGTCCAGATATTGTGCTGCAAAGTTAGCCGCGCGGAGAGTCTATGAGTCAGTCGCCTAATTTGCCGCTTCAGCCTTTGGTCAGCGTGGTGATTCCGTCTTACAACTGCGCGGCCTATCTGCCGGAGGCGCTCGATAGCGTGTTGGCTCAGAGCTACGCCAATTTTGAAATTCTGGTGATAGATGACGGCTCGACTGACCAGACCGCCAAACTGCTGCAAGCCTACTGCGACCAGCATCGCAACATTACCGCGATCCGTCAGCAAAACCAGGGAGTTGCCCTTGCCCGCAACCACGGCATCCAGCAGGCCAAAGGCGAATGGGTGGCTTTTCTCGATGCAGATGATATGCTGCTGCCCGACAAGCTGGCCGCTCAGCTGGCCGTAGCGACGGCTCATCCCACGGCGGGCATCATCCACAGCGGCTGGCAGCGGGTCGATAGCCAGGGCAACTTTCAGCTGAATGTCGAACCCTGGTACTGGGTGCCCAACCTCACCCTAGAGAGCTGGCTGCGCTGGAAGCCCGTGCTGCCCAGTGCCATGCTGTTTCGGCGGCAGTGGCTGCTCAAAGCAGGCGGCTTTGACCCACGTTTTCCACCCGCCGAAGATACAGATTTGGTGCTGCGGCTGGCGCTGATGGGTTGCGAGGCCAAATGGTTGCCTCAAGTCACCGTTAAATACCGCCAGCATGACTCCAGCGCCATGCATAAGGGCTTACCCCAGGCCAAGTCGCTGGCGGCAGTGATTGACCAGTTTTTCCAGCAGCCCGATCTGCCTGAGCCGATCCGCTGGTTGGAAAGCCAGATTCGCTACAACACGCTGGTCTGGATCGCCTGGTATTTGCACTACACCGGACATCAGGCTGAAATGGTCAGCCATCTGAAGCAAGCTGCGGCCTATTCGCCCTATAGCCCGTTTGAGATGCTGGTGCATTGGGCAGATAGCTTTACTGGCTTTGCCCAAAGCTGGGGCAGCGAGTTTGATGCCGATGCTCTGACTCGCTTGCCCGAATGGCAGGAGCTGGCTGAATGGCTGCTCAAGCTCAGCCGTGATCCGGCGCTCAGAGGCCGCTAAGTTGCTAAATAAAGCATTTGACTCGGTGCCATTGCTTCGACTCATCGCGGCAGTAGTAGCAGCCTTCCCACCAGGTACATTGGCTGTAGGTCAGATCGACCATGCGGCTTTTGGCGGGCTGTTCATCGTTGAGCAGTTCTACTACCTGCTCTTTGCAATCCGCCATTTGCTCAGCAATCTCGTCTAGGCTCTTTTGGATTGCCTCAGGCACTGCGTTGGTTCTACTAGCCATACTTTTGATTGACCTCACAATATTGCACTGCGTCTCAAGTCGCGTTTCAAATCACACTGACTTGGTTCTACAGTTGTTGTACCCGCTCACCCGCAAAAGCGCATCATTCTTTAAGCATTTTTCAATCATTTGCATAGATTGCTGCATGAGCGCTTGATCAAAATGAGAGCCTCTTAGCATAATGTAATAGAGACCCTGCTTATGTTTTTAGGAGAACGCAGTGACTGGATTTATCAAAAAGCTATTCGGCTCTAAGTCAAAAGATGCAGAAGCCTCGGTCGAGGCGATCAAGCCCGCGCGAGTTGAGCGGGGCAATGCCTATTACCTCAATGCTGACGAGGCTCAGACCTATGGCAACTTGGAGTATATGCGCTCGTCCAAAACCGTGCGCCACACCTTCCCAAAAGCTAAAGTCGGCAAGGAGAATGCTCAGGTGCGGGTAATTTCTTCCTCTGCGGCCTCTAGCTTCAACGGCGTGCCAGCGGCTCCTCTGACTCCAAATCAATCTACCAGTCAGGCTACCAGTCAGGGCAGCGACTCGGTAAACTCAGATGCGGCCAGTCGCCGCCGCCCGGATGCGAGCATGGATATGTTTCGCAATATGGCACGCGACATTAAAAAGGGCTAGCTTCTGCGGTAATCTGAGTTCTGGACGCATTTGAACGCATTTGACAATAGGAGCTTCCCTTGGAACGGACATTCATTGCTATTAAGCCAGACGCTGTGCAGCGGCAGATCATTGGCGAAATCATCCGCCGCTTTGAGTCG
>CASBQH010000040.1 GCA_949127695.1 Synechococcales cyanobacterium PMM_0073 | reverse complement strand
GCCCGCCGCCGCTCCCGCGCTCAGCAGCAATCTGCGCCGCTCCTGCGAAACCCGCAGCGCCTGCCCCAGCAGCAGACTAAAGTAAGCACCAATTTCCACGCTTGGCCCTTCTGGCCCCAACGCCGCACCGCTGCCCAGCGAAATTGAGGCTGTCACCATTTTGGTCACGGGATTAAGCAGCAGCACTTCCCGACTGCCCTGCACGACCTCAATCAGCGTGGTTAGCCCTGGCCCAAAATCTTTGATCCACCAGCGCAGTAGCCCAATGGCGATGCCGCCCAGCAGCGGAATTAGCGCCAGCGTCCAATGTCCCCAAGCCGAAAGATAGCTGGAGACTTGGCCAAACATCAGGTGATGCACCACCTGAATCAGAGCGCGAAACAGCAGCACCCCCACCCCAGCCCCAATGCCAATCAGCAATGCCAGCAGCAAGATCCAGCTGCTGGGCGTCGGCTGGATCTTGCTCAGGAATGTATTGAGTCGATGCCCAGCGGGCGCTGAGGGCAGACTGCTAGCAGAAGGCGATTGCATGGGTGGCGATCAAAGAGAGCAGATGAGCTGAAATCTGGAGTCGGAAAATTTTTGGCGAGTCTCAAAACGCTACGAAGTCGCTGCCTGTAGCTTTATTCGTCCTGCCTATTGGATTGGGCATCCGGTTCTATTGTGAGTGATTTAGGAATCTTATTGCCGTGGGTTTGCAGCAGAGTTGTTGTACTACATCGCCGCTAAATTCATACTACAAATTACCAATTTAGGGTTCGGTGGCCAAACAAGAATTTTTATTTCAATTTGAGATTTTGGCGGCAAAGTGATCGGAAGGCGCTAAACTCCACTGAGGAGACTTCTGAGCAGATTTCTAGAGATTTCTAGACATTCTGAAGCTTTCCAGTAAAATCAGTACAAAAATTCCAGTTTGCATCCGGAGGATAGAGCCATTACTTCTCATCTCAGCATTCCGAGTTCCTTTGCTCCCGCCGAGGAAGATAAGACAGTGCTCCGGATTTGGGGCCGACAGACTTTGCAGGGACAGGTCAAAATCAGCGGCGCTAAAAATTCGGCGCTGGTGGTGATGGCGGGCACATTGCTCTGCGCGGATGATTGCCTGCTGCGGAATGTGCCGTCGCTGGTCGATGTGGCGCGGATGGGCGAGATCCTGACGGCACTGGGCGTCAAGCTGAAGCGGCAGGGCAATACGCTGGCCGTGAATGCCAGCCATATTGGCGAATCCAAAGCTCCCTACGAGCTAGTCAGTCAGCTGCGCGCCAGCTTTTTTGTAATTGGGCCACTTCTGGCCAGACTGGGCGCGGCGCGAGTCCCACTTCCTGGCGGCTGTGCAATTGGGGCGAGGCCAGTGGATCTGCATGTGCGCGGCCTCCAGGCCATGGGCGCTGACGTGCAGATTGAGCATGGCACGGTTCATGCCTATGTCAAGGGCGGCAAGCGGCGGCTGCAAGGAGCCAGGATCTATTTGGATTGCCCCAGCGTGGGGGCGACCGAAACGCTAATGATGGCGGCGACGCTGGCCGAAGGCGAGACGATTTTGGAAAATGCGGCGCAAGAACCCGAAGTGGTGGATCTGGCCAATTTTTGTCGGGCAATGGGCGCGAAAATTCAGGGCGCAGGCACCAACAAAATTGTGATTACCGGCGTCTCCAAGCTCCATGCCGCCGACTACAGCATTATCCCAGACCGGATTGAAGCGGGCACTTTCTTGCTGGCAGGCGCAATTACCCAATCTGAAATCAGCCTAGCGCCGGTGATACCGGATCATTTGGCGGCGGTGATTGCCAAGCTGCGGGGGATGGGGGCTGATGTGGTGACTGATGCGCCCAATCAGGTGCGGCTGATTCCGGCGCAAAAGCTGGTGGCCACCGACCTGAAAACGCTGCCCTTCCCCGGCTTCCCCACCGATATGCAGGCTCCGTTCATGACGCTGCTGACGCTGAGCGAAGGCAACAGCGTGATTACCGAAACAGTGTTTGAAAACCGGATGCAGCATGTGGCTGAGCTGAATCGGATGGGCGCAGATATTACCGTCAAGGGCAATCTGGCTATTGTACGCGGGGTGCCCAGGCTCTCAGGTGCGCCTGTGGTGGCGACCGACTTGCGGGCTTCGGCAGCGCTGGTTTTGGCGGGGCTGGCGGCAGATGGCGTCACCACAATTCAGCAGTTGCAGCATCTAGATCGGGGCTACGAAAACCTGGAAGCCAAGCTACAAGGGCTGGGAGCCAAGCTGAAGCGGGTTGAAGCTGAACCTGAGACGGCTGATCTGCCGGTGCAGAGCTTGGTTTAGCTTTTAGCGGTGGACGCGGTATTCCACCCGGTATCCCACAAAGCAGCGGTTCGGTTTCCTCACTCGGCCAAGTTCGAGGGAGTTGTTAAGTTATTAATATAGCAACTGAACCGCGAGGCTTTTAACGTGAACAACGCAGCAAATCAAGTTTCAGAATACTTCGGCGGCGAATCTGCACTCTGGCAATATATGCAGTCCCTGAGTCCGGAAACAGCGGCTCAGCTTTCTCATCCCAGCTCAGCTGAAGTGCTAAAGGTGATGGAGCGCAATGTGTTTGGGCTGTTGGGTGGCCTGCCCAGCGAGCATTTTGATGTCACTATTACCACCGACCGCGAGCATTTGGCACGGCTGCTGGCTTCGGCCATGATGAGTGGCTATTTTCTACGGAATGCTGAGCAGCGAATGCAGTTTGAGCAATCCTTGCAGGCTGCTGGCGCTGAGTCATAGCTTGAGTCATGCCTAGCGGCTATAACCAGCCTAGCCGCAGACCAAGCCGAACAGCAGAAAAGGGGCGCTAGAGCAAATTTCGATCCGGCTAATCGCCTGAGCTGCGAGCTGTACCTGATGCCGTATACAGGTTGCCGCTTGGTGAGACTGGCGATAGTCCGTCTGCCCTACCTGCTGTTCGGCCACCAGACGGTTGCGGTCATCGTAGGCTTTCAGGATGATTTGCTGTGCGCCCGCTAGGCTGAGGCTTGCTAACTGTCGCGCTTGCTGAAACTGAATGCCCAAGGGCTGGTGGCTGCGGGCAGGCATTAGCCCCGCAGACCTTTTGGCATCTGCAAAGGCCGGGTTGGAAGGCCGAATGGCCACGGCACCTGAGAGGGCGACTCCCCAGGCTTGGTACTGATCATGCACCGTGGTAAACGAAGGCAGATCGCCAAAATCAAGCTGTAGCAGGCTATTGGGGCGCTGACTCAGGCAGCTTGGAAGTTCCAGATTAACCAGATTAATGGGATGGGCTGGAGTCGAGGCTAGATCAACAAAGTAAACGGCAGCAGGGCAATCAACAGGGGAAACGAGTGGCAGCATGGCGGTTGAGGGAAAAACGCACTGGTATGATCCTACATGCGGAGCAAACGCCCTTCCGTATGCATTTGCGGTCTCTCACAGAACTTCGATTTTCTGCAAAGAGTCGGTAAAGTGCCTGAGTTTTGCACGATCTGCCCGCTTTCCCCAGCTTGAGTCCAGCTCAGCCTAGATTAGCCCAGCTCAGCCCAGCTTAACCCAGAATAGAAGCGGCCTTGCCCAGATGCATCACCCGCTCTTGATAGAGCTTGACAATTCGAGCCACAACTTGATCGATCGTCAGCTGATCGGTTTGAATTTCGATCGCATCGGCAGCTTTCCGCATTGGCGCAATCCGGCGCGTGCTGTCTTTTAAGTCGCGCTCATAAATACTTTGCTCCAGTGCGGTCAACGAAGCCTCAGGCTGCCCCTGGTTTTTCAGATCCTGCTGTCGCCGTCTGGCTCGTTCTTGCACTGAAGCAGTCAGGAAAATTTTGAGTTCGGCATCGGGGAAGACATGCGTGCCAATATCGCGCCCGTCCATCACAATGCCGCCGCGCAGCCCGTAAGCCTGCTGCCGCTTGACTAGCTCATGCCGCACCGCCGAGAGCGCTGACACCGCCGAAACCTGGGCTGTCACCTCCGGGCTGCGAATCTGTTGGGTGACATCCTGGCCGTTAATCGCAACGCGCATCATCGCCGGGTTGCCGCTGATATCCAGCTGGCACTGGCTGACTAGCTCTGCAATCGCCGCCTCGTTCTCCAGCCCAATCCCAGAGTTCAGCACCAGCCAAGTCACCGCCCGATACATTGCGCCCGTATCGAGATAGAGCAGCTCTAACGCCTGCGCCACCTGCCGCACCACGGTAGATTTTCCAGCTCCAGCCGGCCCGTCCACGGCCAAAATCGGCTGTCGGTTTCGCAGGAGCAGATTGTCAATTAAGCGCGTCGTCCCCACCCTAACCGCTACTGCCAACAGCCCTGCGGTCTCCACCTGCGGCAGCGGCAGCAGCGTGGCGGGATGCACCAGATCAATATATTCGGGCTGGATGGCTGGATCAGATTGGAGCTTGGCTTGGACGGCATCCAGCAGCTCGGCTCGCGCTCTGGCTCCAGATCGAAACCGGCGCTCAGCCTGCTGCAAGCCTTGGTAGAGCAGGTTGGCCTGCTGGCGCTGCTCAGGCGTGAGGTACTGATTGCGCGAGCTGAGGGCTAGACCGTCTGGCTCACGCAGAATCGGGCAGGCGACTAGCTCAATCGGCAGGTTCAAATCGGCAGTGAGCTGTTGCAAAATGGCCAGCTGCTGCGCGTCTTTTTGGCCAAAGTAGGCGCGATTGGGCTGCACAATGTTGAAGAGCTTGGTGACGATGGTGGCAACGCCCGGAAAATGCCCCGGACGTGAGCGACCGCAGAGTTGATTTAGCATGGAGGGGGGCGGCAGCACCTGAGTAATTTGCGCTGAGGGGCTGCCGCCATAGAGCTCCTCAGCCTTGGGGGCAAAGATCACATCGACACCCGCCTGCTCACAGAGCTGATAGTCTTGCTCTAAGCGGCGCGGATAGGTCTGAAAATCTTCGTGCGGCGCAAACTGGAGCGGATTGACAAAAATACTCACCACGACCCAATCGTTGTCCTGGCGGGCGCGTTGAATCAGGCTCAAATGTCCGGCGTGGAGCGCTCCCATCGTGGGCACGAGTCCGACCGAATTTTGCGAATAGGCTGGGCGCTCTGACTCTGCTACCGGTTGCCCTGAACGCAATTGGCTGAGATAGCAGCGCAATCCGGCAACGGTTCTAAATAATTGCACTGGTTTCTCCTAAATAAATCTCTCTACTGTGAACGAGACAGTTCCTCCGTCTAGTAGTGTACAAAATTCCTTACTGGCGGCGGATGAGGTTTGGATAAACTCTGCTCAGAGTTCGCGAGATTTGGCTAAGGTTCCGGCTCCGGCTCCGGCTCTAGCGAAGGATCTGCCGAAGGATCTGCCGAAGGATCTACCGCATAGTCTGCTGCCGATTCAGCCGCTCGATAGCTCTGCGGCGGCAGGTCTGGCGACGGCACGAGTTCGAGCTGCGGCGACTTTTGCAGCTGCCGTCGGCGCGAGACGCCCTCTTCGCTGGTTTCTTCGGCCACCACTTCGTAGAGCAGCGCCCGCTTGCCCAGGCTGCCTTTACGCAGCACCCGCCCCAAGCGCTGAATATATTCGCGGGGGGAGCCTGTGCCAGAGAGCAGAATCGCGATACTGGCTTCGGGCACATCCACGCCTTCGTTCAGCACATGAGAGGCCACCAGCGTTTTGTACTGCCCCTCGCGGAAGTTTTGCAGAATTCTATGCCGCTCTTTGACCGGCGTCTGGTGCGTGATTGCTGGAATCAGAAAGTCCTGCGAGATCCGGTAGACCGTGGCGTTGTCGTTGGTAAAAATCAGCGTCTGCTGCGGATGATGGCGCGCCAGCAGCTCAGCCAAAATGCTCAGCTTGCCTGCCGTGCCCAGCGCAATTGAGCGAGCTTCGCGGTGAGCCAGCATGGCGCGTCGTCCGGCGCTAGACTGGGCGCTGGCCTGGACAAATCGCTGCCAGCCTTGCAGCGTCCCCAGCCAGAGATTGGACTGCCGTAGAAACTGGTCGCGGGTGGCAATCAGCTGGTCATAGCGCTGGCGTTCGGGGGCGGAGAGCTGGACGCGAATCTGGATAATTTCATGTTCGGCTAGGGCGCTGCCCGCCAGCTCTTCTGCCGTGCGCCGATAGATTACCGCACCCAACAGCTGATCGAGATCGGCATGTCGTCCGTCGCTGCGCTCAGGCGTGGCGCTGAGTCCCAGCCGATAGGGGGCAATTGCATATTCGGCAATCACCCGGTTAAAGTCGCTGGGCAGGTGGTGGCATTCATCGCAGATTAGCAGCTCGTAGCGGTTGCCCAGACTCTCGGCCTGGATGGCGGCACTGTCGTAGGTGGCTACTAAAATCGGGCTGCGATCCCGCGAGCCACCGCCCAGCAGGCCAATCTCGGCCTCTGGAAAAGCCGCCAGCAGATTGGCATACCACTGGTGCATCAGATCCAGCGTTGGCACCGTAATCAGCGTGCTGCAAACCGCTAGCCGCATCGCCATTTGTGCCAGATAGGTTTTGCCAGCGGCAGTCGGCAGCACCACTACACCGCGTTTTCCGGCAGCTTCCCAGGCTTGCAGCGCTGCGGTTTGGTGCGGGTAGGGCTGATACGCCAAACTGCCGCTCAGATCAACTGCGGCAAAGCTGGCTGCATCGTCCTGAATTGGGGTAGTTTCCTGCCGCAGGGCTGCAATCAGCGCCCGATATTGCCATGCGGGGATGCGAAACCGCTCAACCCGATCATCCCAGGTGGCAAAGTCAATCCAGGCTTTGCCTTTGGGCGGCGGATGCAGAATCAGCGTGCCGCGATCAAACTTCAGCTTGGATAGGCGACCCATAGCGCTAGACCTCAGTAGGCAGGCGCAGCAATCCAGGATATGGCAATCCCCAGCGCCGACCCGACAAATACCTGAACGGGCGTATGCCCCAGCAGCTCTTTGAGCCGATCTTCGTTGAGGCTAGCGTTTTCGTGGAAGAACTCGTCCACAATCTGGTTGAGAATCCGCGCCTGCTTGCCCGCTGCCTGCCGCACCCCTGCCGCGTCGTACATGACGATGATGGCAAACACAAAGGCCAGCGCAAACTCGCCGCTCTCCCAGCCGATCGTTTGGCCAATCCCGGTGGCCAGCGCCGTCACAAAGGCCGAATGGGCGCTGGGCATTCCGCCTGTGCCCACCAGCGTCCGAAACGTCACCTTGCCATGCCGCACCAGCTCAAACAACAGCTTTAGCACCTGTGCCACCAGACAGGCAATCAGCGAAACGATCAAAACGTGGTTGT
>CASBQH010000039.1 GCA_949127695.1 Synechococcales cyanobacterium PMM_0073 | reverse complement strand
CTTCTGCTCAGCAGTAATATCAATCTGACTGTTGAGCATTGCCCCTCTGGCCTTCAGCTTGATGCATTCGCTATCTTTCAGGCCATCATTTTGGCCAAATTTTGCGCCCTTAACCAAGATCGCGTTGAGATCCACCTGATTCACCGCCGCGCCATATAGCAGGGCTTCGCGGAAGTCAGCGCCGCTCAAGTCAGCGTCGTTCAGATTGGCATGTACCAGCTTGGCGCGGCTGAGGTTGGCCCAGCTGAGATTCGCCCAGCTGAGGTTGGCGCGATGCAGTCTTGCCCAGCTCAAGTTGGTGGCGCTGAGGTTGCTGCGATGCAGATTGGCTTCGCGCAGATCGACGCCGCTGAGGTTGGCATCACTTAAGTCAGTGCCGCTGAGGTTAGCGCCAAACAGCACGGCTTCTTGCAAATCTGCCTCGCTCAGCTCAGCTCCGCGCAGATCGGCATGGCTCAAGTTGGCTCCGCGTAGAATCGCCTCGCGCAGATTCGCCTTTTGCAGATTGGCATGGCTCAAGTTGGCATCGCGCAGATCCACCCGGTTCAGGTTGGCATGGCTCAAATTGGTGGCGCTGAGGTCGCTATTGCTCAGGTCAACCTTGCTCAGCAGCGCCCAGAGAATAAAGGCCACGTTGGGATTGGCCCAGAGTAAAAACGAGCGCTCAGATTTGACCGCCACCACCATAGACCAAATTACCGTCGCCCAGATCAAAATAATGCCCAGCAGCACCATATTTCTGAGGCTGCCCCGTCCAGACTGCGGGGCAGACTGCGGGTTGGTTTCGCGCAGGTTGATCCAGACCAAAATTGTCCAGAGCAGGTTTGCCCAGATCAAAACTACGCCGACAAACTTAGCTTCGGGTAGCCACATCCAGAGCAAAGCGGCCCAGGCAAAGGTTGCCCAGAGCAGCAGCGTGCCAATAAAGTTGACGCGCCCCAGATTGGCTCCCCGCAGATTGGCTCCCTGAAACTGCTTGTGGCCACTCCAGAGGTTAATCCGCGTCCGGATTCCAGGCAGCAGATTGAAGCGTCCAGGACGTTTGGCGGCTGGTGAGGCAGGAGGCAAGGTCATAGCATACTAAGTGACAGGATGCGGGCAGCTCCACGGTTGGAGCCTAGTTGGATATTCAGCCCAAGGCTTCAGTCATCCGCCAACCTAGCAAAGTTCTACGGCAGTTGACTGAAATCGGCTTGACTCCAGATTAAATAGATCAATCACGACGAGGCAGACTCAGCTTGATCCGCCTTGAGCTGCGTGATTAACACTTCTAGCTCGGTGCGGCCAGCCTGATAGACCTGACCGCAAAAATGGCAGGTGGCCTCAGCCCCTTGATCTGTCTCAATCATATCGCGCAGCTCTCGCTCGCCCAGGATTTTTAGCGCCCCCAGCACCCGGTCAAACGAGCAATTGCACTGAAACTGCACCAGCTGTGTTTCAGGGAAAATTTGCAGCCCCAAATCGCCCACCAGATCGGTGAAAATCTGCGGCAGAGATTTGCCTGCTTGCAGCAATGGCGTAAACCCGCTCAGGCTAGCCACCCGCGACTCCAGCTTTTCGACTAAAGCCTCATCTCTAGCTGCTTTGGGCAAGACCTGCACCAACAGTCCGCCCGCCGCCGTCACGCCCGCTGCCCCCACAAACACGCCCAGCACCAGCGCCGAGGGCGTCTGCTCAGAAGTGACCAAATAATGGGTTAAATCATCGCCAATTTCACCCGACACTAGCTCGACTGTGCTGGAGTAGGGGTAGCCATAGCCCATGTCCCGCACGGCATAGAGAAAGCCGTGACCCACTGCACCGCCCACGTCTAGCTTGCCTTTGGCGTTGGGCGGCAGCTCGACTTCTGGATAGTCTACATAGCCGCGTACCGTGCCGTCTGCTCCAGCATCGACCATGACGCCGCCCAAGAGTCCATCCCCCTTGACCCGTAGATTAATCCGAGCATCCTCGCGCTTCATGCTAGAAGCGAGCAGCAGCCCGCCTGCCATTGTCCGCCCCAGCGCCGCCGTTGCCACATAAGAGAGCTGATGCCGCTGACGGGCTTCTTCGGTCAGCCTTGTGCTAATGACGCCAACGAGCCGAATGCCGCCCTCTGCTGCGGTTGCCCGCAATAGCTGATCCACCATAGCTTGTACAGTTCTTAATATTGTCCTGTTCTATTCTAGGGGGTTGGCTCTGACAGTTTGGGCTAGCTCATTGGATGCATCTGGAGATCATGCTGGAGTGGGAGTCTCGTTGAGATTGCTGAAATCGAGCGATATCTGGCTAATGGGACGCAGGGAACTGACCAGATGGAATCAACAAGGACTAAGGCCATGATGCAGGTTCAAGCTCAGCTTGCCGCACAGCGACAGCATATATAAACTGACCCACTTGATTCAGCAGACTTGCAGGGCACTGACTACCAATACTCCTATTCAAACTAGCCCCAGAACATCACCTGAGAGCATTCTAGAGCCAGCCAGCCGATTGCGGAAGAGGGTGCTGGAAACGGTAACGCAAACTTATGAGGCAAAGAGTGCAGATGTTTTACACTGGAGATATCGTTGCTGATTATAATCTCTATGCAAACAATCGAACAATCGACCTATCACGTCAATGCGTTCTGGGATGCGGATGCCGCAGTCTGGGTGGCAACCAGTGATAATGTGCCTGGGCTTGCAACTGAATCCGAAACAATCGAGGCATTAAGCCACAAACTCCGAGTCTTGATTCCAGAATTATTGCGGTTGAACCATGTCATTTCCGAAGACTACGTTGGGACGGTAGTTTTTCAACTGCCGTTCTGAAACAAGCTGGGCTGACGAAACAGTTTTAGCCTCAGCCTCCCCCTACCAGAATCTATTGCAGAAGCTTCAGTTGCCTACAGCCGCGATCAAGGCATTGAGTCTCCGGCTGAGGTCATGCAGGCATCAAGCCAGCAATGCCCGTGCCGATTCTCTGCAATCAGATCATCCGCCCAAACATCATCTGCCTTTGTCAACATCTCGTTGTGATTCTTCACATTGCTTGAAGTTGAGTAAATTGCTAATACGCAACTGTTTTTTTGACAAATTAGTGCATTAATTAGTGCATTGCCGTCAGATGTTAAAGAATCGAAATACTAGAGCAATTAAAGGGGATAATATCTGACAATTTCCTTAAGAACCACCTGCTAAACGCCAGTTCGGTAGAGAATTCGATCTCAGCTATTTTTAGCTCAGACACTTTCTGGACTGATTCTGAGTGAGGCTTCTGACCGAAGTTTGGTTCGCCCTGTCGTCATTTTTCACTCGCCTACTTCATCGCCTAACCAATGAACAGCAATTCCACACCCGCTAAGCAAGGTTTATACGATCCGCAGTTTGAGCATGATGCCTGCGGTGTCGGCTTCATTGTGCAGATGAAAGGGCTGGCATCCCATGAAATTGTGGAGCAAGGGCTGACTATTTTGCTCAACCTCAACCACCGGGGAGCCTGCGGAGCCGAGAAAAACAGCGGCGACGGAGCCGGGATTTTGCTCCAGATTCCGCATAAGTTTTTTCAAAAGGCCGTGAGTTTTGCGCTGCCAGCTGCGGGCAAGTACGGCGTCGGCATGATCTACAGCTCGCCAGAAGCCAGCCAGCGAGCCGCGAGCCGCCGCAAATTTGAGCAGATTGTGGCCGAAGAAGGGCAGCTGCTGCTGGGCTGGCGCGATGTGCCGACCGATCACAGCAGCTTGGGCGCGACGGCTAGAGCCAGCGAGCCGTTTGTGCAGCAGGTGTTTATTGCCAGCGCCGAGGGCATTGACCAGCTGGCCTTTGAGCGCAAGCTCTACATGATTCGCAAGCGGTCGCACGGTCTGCGTCAGCCTGGTATCGATCCCTGCTGGTATCCGTCAAGCTTGTCGAGCCGCACGATTGTTTACAAGGGAATGCTGATGCCGGTGCAGGTGGGGCAATATTACCTTGACTTGCAGGATGCCGAGTTTGAGAGCGCGCTGGCGCTGGTGCATTCGCGCTTTAGCACCAACACATTTCCCAGCTGGGAGCGTTCGCATCCCTATCGCTATATCGCTCACAATGGCGAGATTAACACGCTGCGCGGCAATATTAACTGGATGCACGCCCGCCAATCGTTGTTTGAGTCAGAGCTATTCGGGGAAGATATTCAGAAAATTCGCCCGGTGATTAACGTTGACGGCAGCGACTCATTGATTTTTGATAACGCGCTGGAGCTGCTGACGCTGGCTGGACGCTCGCTGCCCCATGCGATGATGATGATGATCCCAGAACCCTGGGCGGCGCATCAGACGATGGACGCGACCAAAAAAGCCTTCTACGAATACCATGCCTGCTTAATGGAACCCTGGGATGGCCCCGCCTCGATTGCCTTCACCGACGGCCAAATCATGGGCGCAGTGCTGGATCGCAACGGGCTGCGGCCTTCGCGCTACTACGTTACCAAAGATGATCTGGTGATTATGGCCTCAGAAGCAGGCGTGCTGCCGATTGAGCCAGAGCGCGTCGCCTTCAAGGGCAGGCTTCAGCCCGGACGGATGTTTTTGGTGGATATGCAGGCGGGGCGGATTGTCTCGGATGACGAAATTAAGCAGGAGATTGTGACCGCACAGCCCTATCGGCAGTGGCTCGATCAGCATTTGGTGAAGCTATCTGAACTGCCAGATGTCACGCCAGATATCACGCCAGATATACCGGATGAAGCATCATCGCCTACGCTGCCGCTCATGCAGCGTCAAATCGCGTTTGGCTATACCTTTGAACAGCTGCGATTACTGCTAACCCCAATGGCGCGAGACGGCGTGGAGGCGATTGGCTCAATGGGCGCTGATACGCCGCTAGCCGTCCTGTCCGATCGTCCTAAGCTGCTCTACGACTACTTTCAACAGCTGTTTGCACAAGTCACGAATCCGCCCATTGACTCGATCCGCGAAGAGATCATCACCTCGCCGATTACCACCATCGGAGCCGAGCGCAATCTGCTGAAGCCAGAGCCTGAAAGCTGTCGCTTAATCCAGCTCAAGTCGCCGATTTTGAGCAACGCCGATTTAGCCAAGCTGAAGCAGCAGCCCGATTTCCCATCTCAAACGCTGGATATTTTGTTTGATCCAACCACCGCAGCCGCAGGTCTGGAAGCGGCGATTCAAACGCTCTGCCAGCAGGCAGATCAAGCCATTGCCGCTGGAGTCAGCATTTTAATTCTCAGCGATCGCCAGATCAGCCGCACTCAGGCGGCAATTCCGGCGCTGCTGGCCGTGGCGGGGCTGCACCATCACCTGATTCGCATGGGCAGCCGGACGCGAGTCGGGCTGGTGCTAGAGTCGGGCGAACCGCGTGAGGTGCATCATTACGCGCTGCTGCTGGGCTACGGCTGCGGCGCGATCAATCCCTATCTAGCCTTTGAAACGCTAGAGGCAATGATTGACCAAGGCTCACTGCTGAACGTAGAGCCAGCCGCCGCCCGCAAAAATTACATCAAGGCGGCAACCAAGGGGATTACCAAAGTCGCATCCAAAATCGGCATTTCAACGCTGCAAAGCTACCGAGGGGCGCAGATTTTTGAGGCAGTTGGCCTGGATCAGTCGGTCATTGATCCCTACTTTACCTGGACGGCTTCGCGGATTGAAGGCGCAGATCTGGCGGTGATTGCTCAAGAGGCAGCGCTGCGGCATCATCATGCGTTTCCAGAGCGCGAGGTGAATGGCCATAACCTGGAGGTGGGCGGCGAATATCAGTGGCGCAAAGACGGCGAGGCGCATCTGTTTAGCCCCGAAACCATTCACACTCTGCAAAAGGCAGTACGCGAGGGTAGCTACGATCTCTACAAAAAATATGCCCTGCTGGTAAATGAGCAAAACCAGAAGTATTTTACGCTGCGGGGACTGTTGCAATTTCAGCCGCGCCAGCCGATTCCGATTGAAGAGGTGGAGCCAGTCGAAGCCATCCTCAGCCGCTTCAAAACCGGGGCAATGAGCTACGGCTCGATTTCACAAGAAGCCCACGAAGCGCTGGCAATTGCCATGAACCGGATCGGCGGCAGATCTAATACGGGTGAAGGCGGCGAAGATCCAGCCCGATATACCTGGACGAACGAGCAGGGTGATTCCAAAAATAGCGCCATTAAGCAAGTTGCTTCCGGTCGGTTTGGCGTCACCAGCCTCTATCTATCGCAGGCCAAAGAGCTGCAAATCAAGATGGCGCAGGGGGCGAAACCGGGCGAGGGCGGACAGCTACCCGGTGCAAAAGTCTATCCCTGGATTGCCAAAGTGCGTCACTCCACGCCCGGAGTGGGTCTAATTTCACCACCGCCGCACCACGATATTTACTCAATTGAAGATCTGGCCGAGCTGATTCACGATCTGAAAAACGCCAACCGCGCCGCCCGAATCAGCGTCAAGCTGGTTTCAGAAGTGGGGGTGGGCACGATTGCCGCCGGAGTCTCCAAAGCCCATGCCGACGTGGTGCTAATTTCTGGCTACGACGGCGGCACGGGCGCATCGCCCCAAACTTCGATCAAACATGCCGGACTGCCCTGGGAGCTAGGCTTAGCCGAAACCCACCAAACGCTGGTGCTCAACAACCTGCGTTCGCGCATCGTGGTCGAAACGGACGGACAAATGAAAACCGGACGCGACGTAGTGATTGCCGCACTGCTGGGAGCCGAAGAGTTTGGCTTTGCCACCGCGCCGCTCGTGACGCTAGGCTGCATCATGATGCGCGTCTGCCACCTCAACACCTGTCCAGTCGGAGTTGCCACCCAGAACCCCATCCTGCGCCAAAACTTCACGGGAGATCCGGCGCATACGGTCAACTTCATGCAGTTCATTGCCCAAGACGTGCGCGAAATCATGGCGCAGCTCGGCTTTCGCAGCCTGAACGAAATGGTCGGTCACACCGAAATTCTGGAAGCCAAACAGGCCGTCGCCCACTGGAAGGCCAAAGGCATTGACCTCTCGAAGCTGCTGCACCAGCCGGACGCGCCTGATACAGTGGGGCGCTACTGTCAGATACCCCAAGAGCATGGCTTGGAGAACTCGCTGGATATGACGGTGCTACTCGACCTCTGTAAAGATGCAATTGAGTCGGGTAAGCCCGTCAAAGCGACGCTGCCAATTCGTAATATCAATCGCGTGGTTGGCACCATCTTGGGGAACGAAATTACCAAGCGGCACTGGCACGGCCTACCAGAAGATACGGTGCATCTGCATTTTCAGGGTAGCGCGGGTCAAAGCTTCGGCGCATTTCTGCCCAAAGGCGTGAAGCTCGAACTTGAAGGTGATGCCAATGACTATGTGGGCAAAGGGCTGAGCGGCGGCAAAATTTTGATCTATCCGCCGCATGGCTCCAGCTTTGTGGCTGCTGAAAATATCATCATCGGCAACGTAGCGCTCTATGGCGCAACCAGCGGTGAAGCGTATATTTCAGGCATTGCCGGTGAACGGTTCTGCGTCCGTAATTCGGGCGTGACAACGGTGATTGAAGGCGTAGGCGATCACGGCTGCGAATATATGACGGGCGGCACAGTTGTGGTGCTGGGCGAAACTGGACGCAACTTCGCAGCAGGCATGAGCGGCGGTGTGGCCTATGTGCTAGACGAAACAGGTGATTTTGCCTCGCGCTGTAATACTCAGATGGTGGCGCTGGAACCTGTGGAGGCAGATGATCAAGCGACCTTACGCGAAACTATCCAGAATCACGTTAAATACACTCAGAGCAAAAAAGCAGCTAATATACTGGAGAACTGGACAGAGATGCTGCCAAAATTCGTGAAGGTAATGCCGCGCGACTATAAGCGAGTCTTGCAGGCGCTACACGATGCCGAAGCCTCTGGCCTCAGCGGAGACGAGGCGCTAACTGCCGCCTTTGAAGCGAACGCCCGCGATCTGGCGCGAGTGGGAGGCAGCTAACGCTATGAACCATTGGCAACAGAGAGAGCCGTGACAATTGCGGTGACGGCTGGACTTAAGCTGGAGAGTACAACAACGGTGGCAGTTGCAATAATAATCGTGGTAGCCATCCTTACCATTCCGTCTGTGCCCTTCTGGTAAGTGTCAAACTTGTAGTCCAGCCGCTCTATTTTTTGATTAAGAGTATCAAATCTTTGCTCTAACTTCTGGTCAAATTCTGCTCGCAACTGTTCCAACACTACTCGCAAGTCAACTAAAGCGTTACGAACATCATCACCGTCTGTGTTATCAGGAATCTGCATAACGGTTTTAAACTAAACTGCCACCACTCGCATTCTAGCTTCATTCATTATCAACCAGAAAAAATCATGGGAAAACCAACCGGCTTCATCGAATACCTGCGCGAACTGCCTTCTGAACTAGAGCCGCAGCAGCGCATCCAAAACTGGGACGAATTTCATCTGCCCATGCCCGACGAGAAGCTGCGGAACCAGAGCGCCCGCTGCATGGACTGCGGCACGCCCTTCTGCCATACGGGTAACCTAATTAGCGGCATGGCTAGCGGCTGTCCGATCAATAATCTAATTCCCGAATGGAACGATCTGGTCTATCGCGGGCTGTGGCAAGAAGCCCTGACTCGGCTGCACAAGACCAACAACTTCCCGGAATTCACCGGGCGCGTCTGTCCGGCTCCCTGCGAAGGCTCCTGCGTGCTGGGCATTCACAACCCGCCTGTGACCATCAAAAACATTGAGTATTCAATTGTCGAAAAAGGCTGGGAATCAGGCTGGATCATGCCCGAACCGCCCGAACAGCGCACGGGCAAACAGGTGGCCGTGATTGGCTCCGGCCCCGCCGGACTCGCGGCTGCCGCTCAGCTCAACCGGGCTGGACATTGGGTGACAGTATACGAACGCGCCGATCGTCCAGGCGGGCTGCTGATGTATGGCATCCCCAACATGAAGCTAGACAAAGCTGAAGTCGTGCAGCGACGGTTGCATCTGCTGGAGCAAGAAGGCATAAAGTTTGTCTGCAATACCGAAGTGGGCAAAGATCTGCCCGTCGAGCAGCTGATGCAGAACTTTGATGCGGTGCTGCTTTGTACCGGAGCCACTAAGCCGCGTGATCTGCCCATTCCAGGACGCGACCTCAAGGGCATTCATTTTGCGATGGAGTTTTTAACCCAGAATACACAGGCTGTCTTGGATGCAAGCCAAACTGCAATTTCAGCTGCCGGAAAAGATGTGGTGATTATTGGCGGCGGCGATACCGGAACTGACTGCGTGGGTACTTCAATGCGGCATGGCTGCAATAGCCTGGTGCAGCTAGAAATCATGCCAAAACCGCCCGCAACCCGCGCCGCCAATAATCCCTGGCCGGAATGGCCGAAGGTTTATAAGATGGATTACGGTCAAGAGGAAGCCGCCGCAAAATTTGGCGATGATCCGCGCGTATATACCACAACCGCCACGCAATTTGAAGACGATGAGAACGGTCATGTGAAAGCTGTGCATACGGTCGAAGTTGAGTGGCAGCGCAACGAAAAGGGGCAGTTTATCCCCAATCCAATTGCGGGCACTAAACAGGTGCGACCTGCACAGCTAGTGCTGCTGGCAATGGGTTTTCTGGGGCCAGAACAGCCGCTGGTAGAGGCACTCGGACTCGACCGCGATCCGCGCAGCAATATCAAGGCCGAATATGAAAGCTATACGACGAGCCTGCCGGGAGTATTTGCCGCAGGTGACTGTCGGCGCGGCCAGAGCCTAGTGGTTTGGGCCATCAACGAAGGGCGGGGAGCAGCCCGCGCCTGCGATCTGTATCTGATGGGAGCGACTGATCTACCGCAGTAAAATCCGTAAATATTGCCCAATTGAGATGGAGCTGTCGGGAATCGAACCCGAGTCCTGCAACTGTCCATTTGTCGGTTTCAGAGCAGTCGAACGCCATTCGCAGCCCCAGAGTCTGGCAGATTCATTAATAAGGTCGGAAGCGCCTGTGTTCCAAGCAGACGCCGATCTTTTAATGGATCTGCCTACACTAATACTACAATTATGTTACATAAATTGTCAAGCAATCTTTCCAGGTTGCCGAACGTCAGGTCAGCTAAACCCAGCGCTCAGCAACCTGAATCTAGGCACTCAGCAGGCAGCTTGCTAGAACGAATTAGAGGGCTGGAAGATTCCACGCCCCTGACTAGCCGTGATCGTAAAGTTGCCCTGCGGTAGATTATTGATAAAGCTGGTCGTATTCACGTCAGCCACCAGATCTCGCGCGCCGTTGCGAACAGCAAATAGATTAAAGCCGTCGCTCGTGCGCTGCACCTGATAGGTTTCGTTAATGCCCAGCTCAAAGCGATCGCCAGCGCTAAAGTCCTGGATCTGCTCATAGTCTGCATTGCCGCCGCCGACAAAAAACGCCCCGTTGCGACTGCCCAGCACAAAGGTATCGTTGCCAGCACCGCCCGAAACAATATCGATTTCGTTGCGGCCTCCGGTCGTATTGTCGCTGCCCAGCAAGCGGTCATTGCCCGCCTGCCCCAGCACCACGTCATTGCCGCCATCGCCAATCAGAATATCATCTCTGCCGCCGCCAGCAATCGTATCGTTACCACCAACGCCCCGCAGCAGATCGCTAAAGTCGCCGCCGACCAGGCGATCAGCATTCGCGGTGCCAATTACCCAGTTAAAGTTGGAAACTGAGAGGCTAATATTACCAACACCGGGCACGTTGCGTACCACCACTGAACCTTGCGCCAGATTCACATCTAGGCTGGTTGCGCCCAATCCAATGCTCGCAGCATCAATGATGTTGAAGTTATTCGAGCCAATGATCCGCTGCACTTTCACCAGTCGATCAGTGCCCAGACCTGCTTTCTCTAGAACGCCGGTTGGCTTCAGCGTAATCTGGTTGCTGAGTCCACTGTAGTCAGCAGTATTGAAGCCCAGCCCGCCGTCTAAAATATCGCTGCCAGCTGAGGCAACCAGGGTATCATCACCCTCTAGGCCAAATAGCTCGTCGTTCTGGCTGGTGCCAGTCAGGCGGTCGTTGCCTCGCGTACCCGTAACTCTAGCCATACTATAGATTTCTCCGATGATGTTTTGTCTTATGAGCCTCGTCAAAGATATGACTCAGCCCACGTTTGTGAATAGACTGGCGGTGGGTTGACCTATGCAGATGGGGGGCGCTACGCTTAGCTCCAGAAAAGATTTGCTTCGCAGGCGCAGCTAAATTGGCAGCTAAACTTATATTTATATAGATTCAACAAATCATCCAAAAGATAGAGCAGCAAGCTTATAAATATAAGTAACTTTAGAATGGTCATCAATATTACAGATGGCTTTATCAAAGCCCAACTTCTAGATAAGGTATCCGATCTATGCAGAGTGGTTGCTTACCAGCAATTGCTGAAAAATTCACGCGCTCAGAATTAATTTCTGAGCCGCCGTTATCTCTATCTATTGAAATATCTCCTCACGTACTCTGTAATTTCTGCGTTATTGTTCCAGTTCGCGATGAAGCCGAGCATATTCCTGCAATGCTAGCGGCGTTAAGCCAACAGTATGATCTCAACGGACAGCGACTCGATCCGCGCACCTATGAAGTAATTATTTTGGCGAACAACTGCACAGATTGTTCAGCAGCAGTCGCTCGACAGACCGCGAAGCAGCATGAAATGCCGGTTCATGTCGTAGAGCGCAATTTTGCGCCCGCCGATGCCTATATTGGTCGCGTGCGAAAACTTTTGATGGACGAAGCCTACGCTCGGCTGACTGCCAACGGACGACCGCGCGGCATCATTGCCTCAACCGATGGCGATACCTGCGTTGCTCCCACTTGGCTAGCCGCCATTCAGCACGAAATTGATCAAGGTGCAGATGGAGTCAGCGGCAGAATTATGATTGAACAGGCCGATCGAGCCAGTCTTGATCCACATACTAGAGCCTGCTACCTGCGCGCAATTGGCTATGGCTACCTCTGCGTTACTTTAGAATTTTACGTTGATCCTGATCCGTTTGATCGACTGCCGCGACATCACCAGCACTGTGGCGCTAGCCTTGCTGTGACGGCAGAAACCTATGCCAAAGCAGGCGGAATGCCGCCGGTTCGCACGCCTGAAGATCTGGCGTTTTACCGCTCCCTCTTGCGAGTTGAGGCCAAGTTTCGACATAGCCCGCTGGTTTGGGTCAAAACCTCAGCACGACAGCAGGGGCGCACTTCCAACGGCATGGCCAATCAGCTCCAGCTTTGGGCGAATCGGGGCAACCAGCAGCAGTCCTATTTAGTAGAGTCAGCCTCGGCAGTCGAAATAAAGCTGCAATCGAAGCGGCAGCTCCGTCAACTCTGGCAGAATTTGCAGCAGTCGCGGCCTCTCGGCGACTGGCAGCTGCTGGCCAAGCGGCTTTGCGTCGAGTCTTGCTGGCTAAAGGCTGAGCTAGAGCAGGCTAGCTCGTTTGGCTTTTTAAATGAGCGCGTCGAAACCCGTCAAGTGGAGCTGGGACATTGGCAGCAGCACTGGCCGCAGGTGCCGATTGAGCAGGCCATGATCGATTTGAGAACTCGGATCAGCCATCTGCGGCAGCAGCCCAGCGTACTTTAAACGTCTAGCGTCAGCAGATCTAATCGATACTGCGGACGCCGCAGGCTAACCAAAGCAGTCAGGCCAGTTTCAGCCGCCAGAAAGCAGTCATGCACCTGCTCACCGCTCAGCCGAAAATCACTCGCCTGTTCCAGCCAATGGAGCAACAGCAAATGCCCACCTGGCAGCAGCGCCTTAATCATTAGCTGCTGAGCTTTCAGCAAATCTGGCTGGCAGAGATAGTAGCCAACTTCCGATAGCACAATCAGATCAAATTTTTGGGCGGGAAACTGCTGCGGAATCTGCATGGTTTGGAACTGAACATGCGGCAGATGCTGACAGCGCTGCTTAGCTCTGGCTTGAGCCGTGGGCGAGAGATCTATCGACAGCAAGAACTGACAGTAAGGCGCTAGCTGCTCAGTTAAGACACCAATTGAGCCGCCAATTTCTAGGCCGGACTGATAGCGCCGAGGCAGAGCAGCCAGAGTCTCTGCATACTTTTGCTGCTCATAGGGGCTAGTCTCGTAGTTCCAAGGATCAGACTGCTGCTGATAGAGCGATTCAAAATAAACTGGCGAAACAGACTGCATCAAGTTATCTCCTCAAAGTATATTTCCCAAGGCTGTAAAAATCGCTCCAGCATTTCAGATGACAGCCGAAACCCGTCTGGATCATCGTCAATTAAGTCACTGACCTGAGAGCGATAGAGTGAAATCGCAGCGCGCTTCTGCGGCAGAACTGCCTGAATATTCAGTCGCCAAACGTCGATATGGCTGGGAATACTGCCGCGCTGCGCTGCATCCCAGTCCCAGATCGGATACTCAACTCGGCGGGGAGCAGGCTGCGGCAAAGCAGCATTAATTAATTGCCAGCTCGCCCGATGGTCAGGATGTGGATCAGCTCGCCAAGGTAGAAAAATCAGCTGCGGTTGAGCCTCAGCCAAATAGTCACGGCACTGTTGCAGGGCAATGTCAAATATGTCTCCTCCAGTTGCGTCTCCTCCAATTGCGTCTCCTTCAATTCCTTTCATCGGGACTGCTCCATCTTGTAACCCCAAAAAGTGAACCGCCGCTGGCTCTACCCCCAAATAATTCATGGCAGCTCTGGTCTCAGATTCACGCAGTGCCCGTAGAGCCGCCGCCGGAAACTGCCGCGAGTTGGGGTGAGACATCGTGCCGTTTGTGATCACCAGCACCCGCAAATCGCAGCAGCCCGCCAGCATGGCAATCGCCCCGCCGCAGCCTAAACATTCGTCGTCCGGATGAGGCGCGACGACCAAGACGCGAGCCGCCCAGATTTGCTCTATGGTACGCAAAGGCAGATGCTCTGGGCATTCAAACCACTGCTCTGCCCTCGGCGTCCTATTCATCTTGCCAGAGCGCATGAGCAGGCGCAGTTTGAGTCAGAGCGTAGCGTCCAGGCGCAGCCAACGCTGCATCAAACGCAGGCTGACGTAAATAGAGCGACAGATCTCGCAGAATCCGCTCCATTGGATGCGGCGGCAGCAGCCCTCTGGTTCCCACCGAGCGCTGGCAGAGCTGAATTGCATCAATGCAAATTTGCTCAATTGCCGTGCGCGCCATGTTTACATAGTTCACCAGCTGCTCAGTGCGGGCATCTGCCGTCTGGCTAGCGGCTCCGCCAAATTCTGGCGCATAGCGGGCGATTCGCTCTGCTGCCCCTTGCAGCCAGAGGTTGCCGCTTTCTATGGCAACTGCCATCTGCCCCAGCCGAGCCGCCTGATAGGGATCGTCAGTTCGATTGAGCGCCTGCAAATAGCGCCGCGTTGCGTCAAACAGTGCTTCGGCTCCGCCTAGCTGCACTGCCGCGAACCGAATTGCCCCCACCGATAGCCAGGGCTGACGATGGTAGTCATCGGGTTGACCAATCATGGCGCTGGCATCAAGCTGCACGCCGGTAAAATCAATTTTATAGCTAGCCGTAGCCTTCATGCCCATTGGCTGCCACCAGTCAGGCTGACTGCGCGTGACGGCTTGTTCCATAGGCACGATACACATCTGCCAGCGGCCATCTGGCAAAGCCCCGCTGGTAAAAGGACGCTCTACCAGTTCAGCTCCAGAGCAGAATGTTTTAGAGCCAGTGATTCGGTATCCTGACTCGGTTGGAATCAGCTTCACGCCATCGTTTTCCTCAGCGTTCCAAACGCCAAAAGCTTTGTGCCGTTCTAAAACATCTTGAGCATAGGCCGCAACTTGCTGAGCGCTGCCAAAGGTCTGGATCAGCTGCAATGCATTGACATGACCTTCATATATTCGCCCGACTGCTAAATTACCTCGACCGATATGCTTGAGAATTTGCAATAGCGGATACATGCATCTGGCGTCAATACCCAAGCCCAAACCACCCCATTTAGCAGCTAGCGGTGCACTGAGCAGCCCAGCCTGACGCAACTGCTCAAACTCACGCTTGGGCAAAGCTCCATGGTGATCAATCTCGCTGGCATGAGCCGCACAGTAATCGGCCACTTGAACCGCTCGTGCGACTGCTTCTGTGACGGATTCTGTGACTGGCGGTGATGCTGAGTTGTTGGGGGCTAGCACTGTAGACTCTGGGTAAGACTCTGGGTAAGACTCTGGCTGGGCAATTGGGTCAGATGCCAATTGAGGAAAGAATTGCGTAGCGATAGCTGGCCTCCCGATGATTAATATTTATCCTGATTTTGTCGCGCTTCTAAACAAATCCGCATCTATCTAGCGAAAGGCAGTGGATAATTTAGGGTATTGATGGTGCTGAGCGCTTAAATCTGCGATCTGTCGGTTAATCCAGTAAAGCTCTCACAATCAAGCTCTTTCTTTATCTTCTAGGTATTTTCAAATCCCAATAAAACATTTACAACGTTCACGCCAATTTGCTCAACCGCATATCCGCCCTCCATCACAAACAGCGTTGGTTTTTTCAGGCTGGCCAGCCCTGCGCCCATTTTCAAATAGTCAATAGATGTGAGCTTAAATTCAGAAATAGGGTCATGCTCAAAGGTGTCAACGCCGAGCGACACCACCAGCACATCTGGGCTGTAGGCAGTGATTTGGCCTAAAGCCTGCTCAAACGCCACCTGATACTGCGGCCAGTCTGTTCCATAAGGCAGCGGATAATTGTAGTTATAGCCTTCACCCTCGCCTTCGCCTCGTTCATCCTCAAACCCCAGAAAATATGGATATTCTTGGCTCGGATCGCTGTGCAGCGAGATAAACAGCAGATCGGCTCGGTCGTAGAAAATCGCCTGTGTGCCGTTACCGTGATGATAATCCAGATCTAAGATAACCACTCGCTCAGCCCCAGCATCTCGAAACGCCTGCGCCGCAATTGCCGCATTGTTTAAAAAACAGTAGCCCCCATAAAAATCTTTGGCCGCATGATGACCGGGCGGACGGCAAAGCGCAAAGGCCGCCGTAGCTCCCTGAGTGATTTGCTGCTGGGCGGTGAGCGCCACATTGGCCGAAGCGGTGATAGCAGACCAAGTGCCGCTGGTAATCGGCGTCCCGGCATCAAATGAATAGTAGCCCAGCCTGCCGTCAATTGTGGTCGGAATCCGATCATGGCGCATGGTTCGCACCGCCCAGTTCAGCGGCAGCGCGTCATATTCGCCATGTGCCGCCACCCAATCTGGCCAAGCCTGCTGCAAAAACGTTAGATATTTGGGATCATGCACCCGCAAGATTGGCTCTAGGCCGAAGTCCTGGATGGGCAAGACTGCTCCCAGCCCAGCCTGCCGCACCTGCGCCAGCACCCGATCTGCCCGCAATGGCGACTCAAACGGCGGCAGCAACTTGCCATCAACTAGCTCAAATCGGGCGTTTTGCAGCCGATGGGCGTCGCTGTAGACGGTTAGCATAGGAGCGTTAGCATAGGGCAACTAGCCTGATTCTGTTGAGCGGGATCAACTTCCCTAGAATTTATGGTCTTGCAAGAAAAATCGATTCCATCCTATTCTAGAGAGGACTGGAGCAAGATCGCAGCTCAGGCAGAACTTTCAGTCGGTTTAATTAACGATACCTGTCTAGGTGTTAAATCCAGGTGAGAGAATATATCACCCGGGTCTAATTCGTCTAGAATTGCTTATAGAATAAGCTTTTCAGGACTTTCCAGTCTGAGACAAACAGGATAAAGTGAAAGCGTTGTCTGGTTCATCTCGGAG
>CASBQH010000038.1 GCA_949127695.1 Synechococcales cyanobacterium PMM_0073 | reverse complement strand
TGGATTTTAGCTTGAGAACTGGAAAAGGGAGGTGAGTAAAAAGATCCAGACGAATTGACAAACAGCTCTCAGCCTAAAACTGGCGGCGTGAAAAAATCAGCGTGGCAATTGCCAGCAGCAGCGCCGTGTAGAGCAAGCCATAGGCCGCATGTCCAGCTAGCTCTAGGGGCGCAGGCATCAGGCTCATGCCGTAGACGGCCTGGTTTTTCCAGTCGAGCCGCGAGAGATCAGGCAGAATCAGATAGAGGATTTTTGTCGCCTGCTGGAAGGTGGCATCTGGCACCAGCTTGCCCAGCGTCAGCAGGTCGCGGCTGAGATGCCCCATCAGATAAACCGCCAGCGTTAGCAGCAGCGCCAAAATTGGGCTGGTCAGCACGCCAAACAGAATGGCCACTGCTGTAATCAAGGCCAGCTCCAGGATTTGAAACAGCGCCGCAATTCCTAAGCTCAGCATCGGGAACGGAATCTGCCGAAACTGCAAGAGTCCCCAGTAGATTGCAGTCATGACGCTCACCAGCAGCGCCAGCACGCCCGTCAGCCCCCAATGCTTACCGACGATAAATTCGGCGGCGCTGACCGGCTTGGCCATCATCACCAGCACCGTCCGTTTCTCAATTTCTTTCTGCACCAGCCCTGTCCCGACAAACACCGCAATCAGCAGCCCCAAGATGCTAATCACCGCGATCCCCAGATCGAGCAGAATTTTGTCCTGCGTGTTGGCCGCGATCTTGGGTAAGAGCTGAGCCGCTGCCGCCATTGTCAGGCCGTAGAACAGCAGCAGATACAGCACCCGATCCCGGATCACTTCCCGGAACAGATTTGAGGCAATCACCGAGGTTCGAGCCAGATTCATTGTTGTCTTTTCGCTACTTCAGCTGCATATGCGCTGATTATAGATTGCCGCTCTGGAAGCCGCTAGCTAGTTCCTATCAGAGAAAATCCTCGATAAGATGTCAGCTGGGTTACTGCTCAATTGCCACAGCTCCTCTAGGCTCATAGCGAAGCCCTACTCAACCTAAGCCACCGGAACCCAGCAATGCCCTCTGCCATAACCCCCGAAATGATGGATGCCAAGACGCCATCTGATGTGATTGTCCGCGCCGAAGCCCGCTGCCCGGAAGCCGATCCCACCTTGGGCATTCCGGTGCAGCTGAGCGCCACCGGCAGTCCGCAAAACCGGCTGGTGGTGATTGGCGACTCGCTCAGCCAGGGCTTTCAGAGTGGCGCAATTTTTAACACGGCGCTCTCCTACCCGGCGCTGATTGCCCGCGAGCTGGGCTGGCCTCAGTTTCGGTTTCCAGACTACGGCGGGCCGGGTGACGGGCTGCCGCTGAATCTGGAATATCTGGTGCGGCAGCTAGAACAGCGGTTTGGCGATACGCTCGACTGGTGGGAGTTTGCGCCGGGGCTGGTCTTTGTGCGCGATCTGCTCGACCAGATTGAAGACTATTGGGAGCGCGGGGATGGCCGCCGCCTGCCCGCCCCGACTGATCCCATCAATCACAATCTAGCCGTCTACGGCTGGGATCTACGCAATACGCTCGCACGCAATGCCGATCTCTGCCAAGACATGATTGACGCCCATCCAGCCCAAGATGATTTTCTCGATCAAATTGTGGAAAACGCCAACGAGCGAGCGGCGCTGCGGGTGCTCAACTCTGCCCGTGACGCCAGAGGGCGCTCGCTGGCTCCCATCAAGGCTGCGGCCAAGCTAGGCGAGCAGGGCACCGTCGAAACTGGCGAGGGCGACGGGATTGAAACACTAATTGTGATGATTGGCGCGAACAACGTGCTGGGCAGCATTCTGACGCTGAATGTCGTCTGGAGCGATCAGGGCTACGACGATATGGCGCGCAACGATCGCTATACCGTCTGGCGTCCCGTTCACTTCAAGGCCGAGTGGGGGAAGCTAATCGAGCAAATTAAGCAGGTGCGGGCGCGGCATGTGATTGTTTGCACGGTGCCGCATGTGACGATTGCGCCGCTGGCACGCGGTGTGGGGAGCAAGGTTGCCCCCGGCTCGCGCTATTTCCCTTATTACACCTTTCCCTGGCTAGATAACCGCAGCTTTGATCCCCGCAAAGATCCGCATATTACGGCAGCTGAGGCGCGCGCGATTGACAGCGCCATTGACCAATACAATGACCTGATTGCTGAGTCAGTGCGGCAGGCGCGACAGGAGGGGCGAGACTGGTATCTGTTTGAGCTGGCAGGCTTGCTGGATCGGGTGGCCTCTCGCCGCTATCTGGATGATCCGAGCGCTCGGCCTGCCTGGTGGGAGAAACTGGGTGGGGCTTATCCATTGCCGCCCGCGTTGGCAGCGCTTTCGCCGCTGCCTGACTCACGGTTTTTTCAGTCTGACAAGACTGGACGCTTGCAGGGCGGCATTTTTGCCCTAGATGGCCTGCATCCCACCACAATTGGCTATGGGGTGATGGCGCAGGAGCTGATCAATATCATGCAGCTAGCAGGCGTGCGGTTTTATCAGAACGGGGCAGCAGGCGGCAGCGAGCGCCCTTACCCAATTCAGCTTGATTTTCAGCAGCTGATTCAGCAAGATAGCCTGATCTCTAGGCCACCGCATGTGCTGGCCAGCGGCCTGAGTTTAATTGGCTGGCTCGACAAGAATTTTCACATTTTTGGCAGGCTGCTGCGCTCTAGCATCTAGCTCTGTCATACTGGTTAGATCGCTAGGCTAAATCATGAGATCGATTGCGCTGGGCAGAATCTAAAAAAACGGTGAGCTTATGGCCTACGGATGTGACTACGGCATGGGTCAACGCCTGGTTCTCGACTATTCAAACCACCAGACGCGAATCACCTTAGCCTCCAGCAGCGCCGGACAGCAGCAGCAGGCCACCCAAAGCCTTCAGACGGCCAGCTGGACAGCTCCGCCAGAGGTGTTTCAGACTGCGGGCGGGCTGGTGATTCAGCTGACTACCGCAGCCGGAGTGCAGTTGATCCAGCTTCAGGCGGGGCAGCTGAGTCAGGTGAATGCTGAGGCTATAGGTTCAGCATTGCCGCTGGCGCTAGAGCAAATTCCTGGCGCGGCTCCGATGCAGCCCATGCAGCCCATGACTCCGATGCAGCCGATGCAGATGGGCAATATGTCGATGAGCCTCAACCCGATGGAAATGCGGATGGGCGATATGCACTTGCAGATGAGCAAAGCTGCCAGTCCCGAATCAAAGCGCTTTTGTAGCCAGTGCGGAGCCGGAATTAAACCAGACGATCGCTTCTGCGCCAGCTGTGGCAGCAAGCTAGAGCCAGTTAGCTAGAGCCAGTTAGCTAAAGCCAGCATAGCGGCTAATGAACTTACCACCGATTCAACCACCTCAGCTCATTCTGGCGCAGCCAATCACGCCGGAACGCTTTCGCCCTTACGGACAGGTGATTCAGGCCAGTCCTGACGGCAAGCTGTTTGACGCCACAGATGCTCAGCTCCAGCTAAGTCAAGGCATTCCGCGCTTTTATATTATGCGGTTGCAGGATCGAGGTCGCCACTTTGATCAAATCACCCGCCACCAGCGCTGTACGCAATGTCTAGGCTCATTAAACGGCGCGACCTGGCTAATGGCAGTTGCGCCAGCTTCAGCAGATGATTGGCCTGAACCCGCCGCCATCGTTGCCTTTGAAATTCCGGGAGACTGCTTTATCAAGCTAGAGCTAGGCATCTGGCACGCTGGCCCCTATTTTGAGCAAGCCCAGATTGATTTTTATAATTTAGAGCTGAGCGATACCAACTTGATCGATCATCAGACCTGCCATTTGCAATCGCGCTACGGCATCACCTTTGAGATCATCCCCCAGACTGCCAAGCTCCAGCATTAGGCTGCACCACAGTCGCTATCTGCGGCTTTTCGCAGGACGCCCAGCAAGGTTGAAACCACGACACAGCGCCGGTTTCTGTCGCCGCGACTGCTGGCCAGATTCAGCCGACCAAATGGCGGCGTGACGTTGCCCTTGTCGTTAAACTCAACAAAATAGCC
>CASBQH010000037.1 GCA_949127695.1 Synechococcales cyanobacterium PMM_0073 | reverse complement strand
GCTGAGACGCTGCTGGCGCTGGCTGAGCGGGTCTGGGTCTTGTGGGCGCTGGCGACACCGCCACAGGGGCAGGAGCCGTAGCCCTCACCGGACGGCTCACTGGCGCAGCTAGCAAGGGGGACAGATTACCAAATCGGCTCACGGCTGCCCTCAGCCAGCTTTGGTCAAACTCGCTGAGGCTGGCAGATGCGTCGCCCCAGCGCCAACCCAAAAACGTGGTCTTCTGCGTCACTACCACCGCCGCGCTGTTGCTGACGCCGCTCTGAGCTGTCTCAGCCTGATTCCAAACCGCCACAGGCTGACTGGCCAAGCTCGTCGGAACCAGCACGCCGCCAGTTATACTGCCAGCCATATTGTCAGCCTCAACCTGGCGCACCCAGCGCTGGCTGGCCAGCTGTAGCGGCAAAATCGACTGAGGCTGAGATAGATCAGTTGCCCAGTAGGCTCCCAGCAGTGACCGCAGCGCATTCTGTACACCTGCCGAAGACTGACTGCCTACTGCTCCGCTGACAATCAAGCCGCCGCCGCGATTCAGCCAAGCTTGCAGTCCCAGCAGCTGATCTGAAGAAATAGTGGCCAAATTGGGCAAGAACAGCACGGTCACATCGCCAAAATCAGCAGAGCGCTGTACATCGCGCCAGTCAATCACCTGATAGGCGAGGCCGCTGGCATCCAGTCGCTCGGTGATGGCTTGCCACTGGCTGGCGTTCTCTCGGCTTTTGACGACGCCTAGCACCGGCATCTGCTGCGGCTGGGCTTGAGCTAGCCGTGGATGCGGCGGATTGGAGGGATAAGCCAGTGAGCTAGCCAGTGAGCCAGCCAGTGAGGCGGGTAAGAATAACAGGGTTCCTAGCAGGAGGCTAGCGGTGGAAACGGGCAGTAAGCGCAGGGAGTTCACAGGTGATAAAACTGGCTGTAGGGCTAGAAATGAGGCATAGCTTGGATTCAGTGGCTGAACCTTGCCAAAATCAGTTTGCCCATCAGACTAGAACCATCAACAAACCATCAGCAGAATATCTCAAGATACAGCGAGATCTGCCTTGCTTCAGCCCGGAAAACCGCTGATTTGCCGAAAGTTTGCCAACTCTTCACATCGGCAGGCTAGCCAAAACCTCGCTCAGTTTTCGGCAGCGATTAACTCTAGGCCAATCGGCTCATGTTCAACTACAAATACATTCGAGTAAAGATTGGCTACAACCTGCTTGCCCTGCTGGGTTAGCTCCAGATATTTCAGCGCATCTTTAACGTAGGGATAGACTCCGTTCCAGTAAAACTTGGGGTAGTTTTTACGCAGATCGCCGGGATGCCGATAGCCCAAAACATCGCTGACGCCAGTTTCTTTGAACTCATAAAACAGCGCGCTGATTTTCTTCAGGTAGCGCGGATCGCTGAGCTGGCCAATCAAGTCTGAGGCGCGAATTAGACCCGGATAATTGGTGGTGTCCTGGTGGTCTTCTTTGTTGGGCACCGGAAAGCGAGTCAGCTCAATATTGACTTTAATTCGCTCTGACTCAATTAGATGATGCCCGCCAAATCGCTCATCCACAAACAGCTTGGCGCGATCAACGTGATAGGGCGTCAGGCTAGCATCCGTTGAACCTGCATCTAAATAGACCATTTCCCGGCCTTCACCCGTGGCATACCAGCCTTCGTGATCGTCTTTGCAGACACCTTTGACATAGCCAATATCGTGGCAGACTAGCGAAATAATGAAGTGCAGCCAGTCTTCGCAGGAAACGCCGCCCTCGCGGATATGCCTGCCGCGCAGCAGTTCCTGCCCCACCAGCGTCACCAAAATTGTATGCTCGACGTTGTGGTAAAGCGCATCGCTATTAGCAATATTTTCTAGCGCCATTGAGCCGACCCAGCCAATGATGTCTTCATAGTCATGTTTCCAGGCTCCGTAGGTGCGGCGGTAGCCTTCTTTCAGCTTTTGAACGAAGTCATCAATCAGCAGTTCGGTGGCATTAAACATAGTGGTTTCTCGCTTCTGGCAGAAGATGAGGAGTCAGAGGATGGAGCGTAGTTTAGAAGTCGCAATCATGATGCAATTCATGCAATTCAGAGTTTGAGCTAGCGCTTGGCCTGCTGCTAGAATTCCCAAGCTGAGGCGATTACTAGCCCCACTTGCAGCTTACTTGATTCACTTGGGCTGAGGCTCAGATTTGGCTCAGATTTAGCTTAGATCTGGCTGAAATCGTAGCGAGTCTGGTCGCTTTTAGCCGCCGCAAATCTCTCACAAAATGCGCTATGCTTGGATGCACAACTGCGGGTGTAATTCAGTGGTAGAATGTCAGCTTCCCAAGCTGAACGTCGTGGGTTCGAGTCCCATCACCCGCTTCCAAGTAGATCAGCCGAAAAGCCCTCTGATAGAGGGCTTTCTAGTGGTCTGAATTTTCTAAGCTAAGTACATTTAGATAGAGCTAAAGTCTTTACCCCACCTCAATAGCCTTCTACTCTGGGCTAAACCGTCCAAGTTTTAGTTCAATTGCTACCAGCTGATGCACTTCAGATTTGAACTTGCGAATCAACCACTTCCGCCACTGAAATATCAGCAATATCAGCCAATTTTTCTCTTAATCGATAGAAAGCTTGAAGCGGTAGAATATTTTTCTACCATCTGTAGAAATCTTCACATAGTAGGTTCCTGGTTTGAGCTTCAGCGAAATATCCTCAGTGCCAAGCGGTGCTCTAGCCTTGTCAGTTGTCTTTAAGGTTCTTTTGCGGTCATTGAGCAGTGAGCCTCTGATGTAGCGACTACTAATCAGCTCAGAGTTAGTGACATCCAAAGAGGCTCGTCTGTCCTTAGTTAATCTAAATTTAAACAGATCGGAGTCATCTCGACCCACGCTACCGCTGTCTCTCTCATCATCACCCGATCCTAAAGTGCCAAAATTTTGGGATCTTCCAGACTTAGAAAGCTTGAGATCCGAACCGACAAGCCTTCCCCGACCCGAATAGAGGGCAGTCCCAGTCGGGGTGGTAGTTGAGGATCGAGTTAAAGTCCCTTGAGTTGAGAAGGCACGATTGTTAGAGATCACGGCTCACCTATTGCTTGGTAGATTAAGTATCGCAATTTTAGCATTTCGTCTATAGCTCCCACTCTAGACCCTAAAAATTAGAAAAGCCTGACAAGCCCCCCTGTCAGGCAAACTCTCAAAACTTTTTCTCTCTCAGAATTTCACTTCAGAATTTCACCAGACCGCGCTCGCTCAACCTCTGCCCCAACGTCTTTGATTGTACGAATAGCTCAGGCGAGCGCACCTCGTTCAGACTCGTCATCCAGACGGGTGATTCTCTTCTCACCCGATTTTTTAGCCTTGAGTTTTACTCGATTTTATAAATCAGCAAATTGCTCAGAAAATGATTGACGCCACCGCGATCAACTGCTCAGACGCAATGTACGATAGAGGAATAGGCGGCTTTACATATCTTGAGAGTCTCTCAGAATTGTCTGGCGTCTGCTCTCGCGCCCAGGATGTTTTGGCTGGCCTGCTGTTGACTTTAACGCTCGGCTTTATATTTTTTTACTATGGCAATTTTTCGTCAATATATCGCCCCCTTGCTGATTGTCTTGGTCTTCGTCGTGGCTCTAGTCGCAGTCGGAGCCAGAATTTTCTTGCCAGATGACATGGCGGCTCCAGCCCCAATTGAAGCCACCGAATCATCACAGCCTGCTGCTGGCCTAGTGCCTGATCTAACTGCTTTGGCCGGAACGCCGTCGAGCTTAGAGATTTTGGTAAAAGGACTGCCGTTGGATATTGAAGGCGCGCTGTGAGCCACTGCCTGCTGCCGGGATACGCGCTGCGACGCGGCAGCGGGCTGGATCGAGCGCAGTTGGTCAAGTTCATGCATTGCACCTACCAAGAGCTATATCCCGCCGCTAGCCTGCATCATCTGGCGCAGACGGTAGAGCGATATCTGTCAGGTGAGACGCCGCTTTGGTGGGCTGAAACCGAAGCGAAATTGGGGAGCCAGCCCGTAGCCTGTCTCTGGCTGGGTTTGGCGATTGATCAAGTATCTGGGCAGCAATACCCCCATATTTTTTTGCTATATGTCAAGCCGGAGCATCGGCGGCTGGGGCTGGGCTCGGCGCTCATGCAGCAGGCTGAAGCTTGGGGCAGGGCGAAGGGAGCTGAGCAAATTGGTCTACAGGTGTTTCAGCAGAATCAGCCAGCGCTGAAGCTGTATCAGAAGCTGGGGTTTCAGTCTGAATGGATTGGCATGGTCAAATCGCTGAAAGCCGAGAGCCCGCTAAAGTGAGCCAGCCAAAGTGAGCTCCTAGAAATTTACCTTCTAGAAATTGAAATCGTCGCTAAAATTCAGAGGACAAATTTTCAGGCAGCGTTTGGCAATGGCAGCAAGTGAACAGGCTTTAGTTGAGGGCAAAGATCAGCAGCATCCGCAGTGGAGCAGTGATCGGCAGGTGCTAAACGCTATCCTGGAAGGCCAGCCCACTGACTATCACTTAGCCGAACTGGCTCGCCTGCGGATTCGCTACCGAGGCTTTCCGGGCGCGCGCGATATTTTGGCCGACCTGGATCAGGCGCTCAGCCGCTGGCAGCTGAGTGAAGCTGAGCTATTTGCCAAAACTCGCCAAATTCATCAGCTGGCGCAGGTTTATCAAGGGCGCGGCAGTCGGCGAGATGACTGGAGCTAGATAAAATGCCAAACACAGGGCTAGGCTTGCTGCTACCGGTTTCCAACGTCACTCTGCTGCTGCGGATTAGCCTCGCCCTCTTGGCAGGTGGATTAATTGGCCTAGAGCGCCAGCTAGACGGTAAGCCTGCCGGACTGCGGACTCATATGCTGGTGAGTCTGGGAGCGGCGCTGTTTGTTTTGGTCGGCATCCAGACCGGCATGGCCAAGGCAGATCCTGGCACTGCGAGTCGGATCATGCAGGGAATAATCGCGGGGATTGGGTTTTTGGGTGCAGGCGAGATCTTCTCTGTTTCCAGCAGCAGTAAGCCAGAGCAAATCAGAATCAATGGGTTAACCTCCGCCTCGGCTATCTGGGTATCGGCGGCGCTGGGCACGGCGGCTGGATGTGGTTTATGGCTGCTGAGCGGCGCGGGCGCAGGTTTGACGCTGCTGGTGCTCTGGGTAATTAAAAAGCTAGAAATCCGGTTTAGCCGCTGAGCTTAAGGCCAAGACTCAGACCTGGAAAAATACGTCGTAGCAAGAGAGCAGAATCTCGACCACAATCAAAATCACGACGTACCATTCCACCCGCAGCCCAGTATTGTGCCGCAGCAGATCCAGCACTGTTTCAGCTGTCGTTGAAATTAGCCCCAGCTTGCGTTCTAACGCTAGGTGACGTTCGCGGATCTCATACTCGTTTTCGAGCCGCAGATAAATTCGCTCTAGCTCCGGCGCATCCCACAGCAGATCTGGCTTATCGACAATTTCGACCCGGCCAACAATTTTATGCTGAATTGAGAGCGTTCGTCCCAGCTGACGCAGCAGCTCTTTGGCCCAGCGCTCGTCTCGGGTGGTGCGCTGGAGGCTGTCGGCAAACGGCTCAATCTGGTCAAACACTTCGCCGGTGCCTACTTCATAGTGAGCCAGCACGACACTCTTGGCCAGGATATCAGCCACCACCTGGAGACATTCTGTATTAAAGCTGCGGAGCCAAACTGTGCCGTTTTCGATCCGGCCACTCCTCGTGCTGTCCTGCTTCAGCACTATCTCCTCAGTTTCTGGTGAGGCAAAGGCTTCTTGCACCAAGGGCTTGAGCTGCGCCAAAAACGCCGTTTCTTCAACGGGACTGAGGCCAAACAGCACGGCAGCGCCATAGCGAAACAGCACGGCACAGCCCTGCTCGCCCGCCGAGACTACCAGTGGGGCTAGCGCCAGATAGTCAGTTGCTTCTAGCGCTTTGAGGTCGAGGCATTCTCCCAAAAATATGGCGCATCCGTGCAGAACCTCTTTTTTATGAAAAACCGCTTTTTGCATGATTTGATTATCGGCTGCTTTCCTGCCCCAGAAAGTGCTGGTGATCGCTTTTCTGGCCTGCGCTGGCCTGAATCAGCAGCCTCTAGCAAACTAGCGCCGAGGTGAGCTGCTGCCTGCTGCATTAATGCAGCCTGCCTTTTGCGTATGTTGACAGACGCGCTGCCAGAGAATTGCTCTTGTCCCCGGTGGCCCTGCCGAAAAGATCACGCGGTCGCCTCCAATCATTTTGACAATTTTGACGCCGCAAACTGGGCAAACTTGGGGGGCTGATTCGGCTGATTCTGCCATTTCACTTCCTCTTCTTGCATTTACACATCTATATATGTCTAGGCTATCTGCCTAGGGTGCGTCTATTGTTGGCCAGAATTGATTTTTTTGCCAGCCTTGGCTCAAAACCCGAATTTTAATCAGGCGTTTGAGCATTGATATCTTGCTCTAGATTGCTTGATCCAGACTGCTTGATAGAAAAAACACAGAGCAGCTCGTTAGTCTTAATTCAGCGTTCGGGAACCCTGAATCTAGTGATCTCCCCTCATTCAGGCTCTATGACTCATGGTTCTCAGCGTTTCACCTCCCCTTTTTCCCAGCGCCGTCACATCCTGCCTGGATCAAATTGCTGAAGAGCTCTGCCAAGACCCTCAGCTAGCCCGGATCAAAAAGCTGCTGTTTTATGTCTGCACTGAGATCTGGGAAACTGATCCGCAGCGGCTAGAGCGGCTTTCTCTGCGGATTCTGCTGCTGCATCTGCTGGAGGGCTGCGCGACCTTTGAGCGCTTTCAGCAGAAGGTGAATGGAGCGGCTGCAACCCTAAATAAGTCAGCCGAATATGCGCTGGTGGCCAATGGCGTAATTAGCCGATTTTCAGCGGTCTATGCCGAATTGGATCAGGGACAGGCGACGACTAGCCAAGAACTTTATTGGGCAGTGGCGCAAGCGCTAGAGGCGCAGGCTGCTAGCTCAGCTGTGCTAGCGCGGGTTAAAAAGCTGCTGCTGCTAACCTGTCGGGGCACCTGGGAAAAAGCTGCTGAGCCGCTAGAGGCGCTGAGCCTGCCAGAACTCTTGCAGGAGCTGCACCAAATTGCTCCGACTGCCGAGAGTTTGAGCTCTACCTTAAATCAGCTGACTCAAGCCTTGAGCAAACCCGACGCCTATCGTCAGGTGGCTGAGATGATTCACTTGGCCTTGCAGCCGCTCTACAGTGGCTCAACTACCGCCGCCGCGACTGAGCTACGGCTTGACCCGTCGTGCTCTGAAGGCTCGACTGCGCCTGCCGCCGCCGAGCTGCCCAACCTGACTGCTGAGCAGCCGACCCGAACAATGCTGCGAGTCCTGAAGCCGCTGCCTCCGGTTGGGTCGCCAAAGCCGCCCGCCCAGAGCCTCGTGCTAACTGCGGTTCAGCCTCACAAAGTCGATCTGTTTGGGTTGCGGCTAGAGATCATGCAGGACAGCAATCCTTATCGGGTAAAAATCCTGCTGTTTTCGCTGCTGCATGAGCCGTTTCGGGGCGATGCCGACCATGAAGCGCTGCTGCGGACGCATGAGCTGGACGAACTGTTGCGGATTCTGTTTCTGTCATATCGGCAATATGCTGAGCTGGATAGCAAGCTGCGCCAGATTGCCGTTGATCTAGCCAAAGATGAGTACATGCAGGCTGCATCGACGCTGCTGCGGGCAGTTCAGCCCTATTACAGAGCGCCCGCGCCCGCTGCATCAATATCCGCTGAGCCGACATCCGCTGATCCAATCCTTGCAGAGCCAGAGGCTCAGACAGCGCTGACTGAAATTACCCACATGAAGGTAGCCAATCGCGAAATGACATTGCCTGATTAATTGTGCCTGCCCGCGATGACTGCTCCTGACTGCGATTACTGCGCTGAATGATGCGACCTACAACCGTGATAACTATGCTAAACGCCGCCATTTTGCTCAGAGAATACGAAGCTGGAGAAACCAATTTCCAGGGCGAAAATCTGACCGGCATCAACCTGGCTAAAGCCGATCTGATTGGGATTAACCTGAGTCAGGCCGATCTGCATAGCGCGGTGCTAACCTTGGCCTACCTCAACCGCGCCAAGTTGGTCAAGACCAATTTAATTGCCACAAAGCTGAGCGGAGCCAATTTGAGTCAGGCCGATTTGGTCGGAGCTATGCTGCGAGATGCCGATCTGCATGGGGCAATTTTGCAGGGAGCCGATCTGCGGAGCGCCGACCTGACGCTGGCTAACCTGCTGGATGCCAACCTGATCGATGCCGACCTACGCCATGCTGATTTGGCCGGAGCCAACCTGACTGGAGCCTGCCTGCGCGGCGCGAACCTCCGCGAAGAAAACCGTCACTATGTCGCAAATCTGCGGGGAGCCGTGCTCCGCAAAGCTGACCTGCGCGGCGCGAATTTGACCGGAGCCGATCTGGCCAGAGTTGATCTGCGCGGCGCAAACCTCAGCGAAGCCACCCTGCGCGGAGCAGACTTAAGCAGCGCAGACTTAAGCGAAGCCAACCTGAGCGGAGCGCTGCTGACTGAGGCCAATCTTACCCAGGCCAATCTGCGTGGCGCGAATCTGAGCAATGCAAAACTAGAGCGCGCCCTGCTGATAGAAGCCGATTTGGCCAGCATTAACCTGCATCGTGCTCTGCTGGCAGATGCCAAACTGACCAAGGCTCACATGGCGCGTGCCAACCTAACCCAAGCGCGTCTAGGCCGAGCCGACCTGAGCCGTGCCAACCTCCGAGATGCAGTGCTGCGAGAGGCCAACTTGACTGACGCCTATCTGGCGCGCACCAACTTGACCCAGGCTGATCTGCGTGACGCTATCTTGACGCGGGCTGAAATGAGCAGCGCTAATCTAACTGGTGCGGTCTTGCAAGGAGCTACCCTGCCCGATGGCCGAATTAGCGATTGATAGGAGCAATTCATTGGAGTAGCTGATTAGGGCAAGCTAAGCCAGCAGCTCGGCCAGCAGCGCTTCCAAATCTAGGCGGCTGAGCTGAGTGATGATGAACACTTCTTGAACGGTTTTGCCCTTGCGTGCAATCAGCTTGAAGCCGCCTCGGATGGGGACAGAGACTTTGATTTGCAGCTTAGGTGCGTTCGACTTGGCATGACCAATCACCGCAGGCGTGATTGTTTCAACGCCAGCGAAATGGGTCAGCCGTTCTAGAATTGGAATCAGCCCCGGTAGATGGGTGGAGTGATTCCAGACGAGTCTGCCTTTAGGCGCGGCCATGCTGCCCCCAGCGCTGAGGCGGCAATGCAAGGCGCTTCAAGCGGACTCCAGCGGAGCCATCGTCAGGCCAGCGCGTCCGAGCTGCTGGTGATAGAGTTCGGCCTGCTCTTGGGGGCCAGCCCAGACGGTCGCCTGCCCTTCAAAGTGAATCTGGTTGGTCAAGTTCCAAGCCTGGTCGCTGCTCATGGCCGGAATATATTTCATCAGGCATTCTGCCACATGCTGAAACGTGTTGAAGTCGTCATTCAGCACAATCACGCGGTACTTTGGATAAGGCTTTTGAACCACTTGACTGGTTCGTTCAGGGGCGACTGGCGCAGCCGCCATAGTGATGAGAATCGGCTCTGAAGTCACAGAAGTCATAGTCGATTGCCAGCTCTTTACAAAACTATATTACCTGTTAGTTTACCGCACTAGCTGACCCTATTCGTAGCAATCTCTAAGGGTGCTCACAGAGTTCTCATGGAAGCCCGCCTTGGATTTGCCTCTAGCTCATCTAGACAGGATCTGGGTAGGATCTGGGCCAGCTCCTAAAATCGCGTCTCGAACTCTAGCACCGCCCGACTTTCATTATTAAAGTTGGTGGAGCCGCGCAGCAGCAGCTGATCGTTAATTCGATAGCGCAGACTAAACTGAGGCAGTTCGCGGACGGTTAAGAGCTGGAGTACCGACACCGACAGATCTTGGGTGATATTGGTGCCTAGCTCAGTCGCCAGCGCCAAGTTTGTCGTGCGTGAGTCTTCAGAAATAACGGTGGTGGGAAATAGCCGGAAGTCGCTGATGCCAAGCTGATCGTTGACAAAAGTTTGGATGCCTGACAGCAGCGGTGAGCCGACTAAGCTGGCAATCGTGGCAGTGGCATTACCGCCGCCAAAGCCGCCGCCAATCAGCGCCAAAATCTCGGTTTCGCTGCGGCGTGGGCTGCTGGTTAGCTCTAGGTTCTCAAACAGCTGGCTGGCGGGGCCTGTGACTTGTGCCTGCACCTGCACGGTTTGAATTGCCCCAAAGTCGCCGGCTGAGGCTTCATCGACAATTTCGGAAGGCGGAAAGGGTTGAGAAGGCTGGCTGGGAAAGCGCGTCACTTCTGGAACTGATGTGACCAGCTGAATATCTAGATCAGGGTCAAGGCCGCGATCAGAGCTGAACTCTGCGGTATTGGCATAGCCTCGCACCAAGTTAAACTGCGTCGTAAATAGGTTAACCTGACCGCTGCGCAGGCGCACCGTTCCATCGAGCAGTGGATCGGGCTGAGTGCCGCCCACCAGCAGATCGCCCTGCACCAAGAAGCTCAGCACCGGGTCATAGGTGACACGCAGCCGTTCGCCCAGCGAAACCTGAAGCGCCTCAAATTCTGGCGGACTGATCACGCCGTTGCCGCGACTCAATCGGCTCAACGGAGCTGGATTGCTTGGCGCAGAATCATCTGTGAGCTGGATGGACGTGGCGGCAGTGGGCAGGTTGGCCTCCGGACTGGGAATTAGAATACGGCCATTGCTCAGCGTCAGCCCGCCGCCGATTTTGGGCGCGAAGGCAGATCCGGTGACGAGCACCTGCCCCGTCACATTGCCGTCGTATAGATTGTCAAGCTGAAGCGAGAGATCGTTCAGGCCGACGGTGAGCGGCAGCCCTGAGTCAGGATCATTAGCTCTGAGCGCCGACTGGAGCGGCAGGACGCCCGTGACGGTAATTTTCTGGTTTGGATTTGCAGTAGCCGGAGCGCTGGTAGAGCCGGAACGACCCACACCACTGCCTAAATAGCCCACCAGCTGATCTGCGATCCGGATGCGATCTTGCTCAAACAGCAGGCTGCCATTGACCTGGGTTAAGTCTTGCGGCAGCGCTTTGGCGGCGATCTGGGCATTGACAAATCTGGCGCTGCCTCTCGCTGTCAGGGCGCTCAAATTGAAGCGATCGGACGGTAGCTCGCCTGCAACTTGGAGCTGAATGCTGCCTTCATCACCGCCTTTCCAAGTAATTTGATCAGTGAACAGGCTAATCAGACTCAGCCCTTCATTGCGAACAGTCAGATCTAGACTAGCCTGATAGTTTTCGGGTTCTACGCTAGCAAAGGGGAGCTTATAGGGAATGCTGCCCGTAAACAAAAACGCATCCTGAGCGAGCAGTCCTGTCGCGGCAGAGTCGGGCGGTGCGGCGGCGATTTCTGGGGATTCTGGTGGGGGTTCTGGTGGAGGTTCTGGCGAGCCTGCTGCATTGGCGGCTGCGCCTTCTGCGGCTGCACCTTCTGCGGCTGCACCTTCTGCGGCCACAAAGCGACTGTTGATATTGAGGCGAGCGTTGTTGTAACCAAACAGCGTCCGTAGCGTTGCATCTAGATCGGTTTGATTGACACGGCCATTGGCGAGGATCAGTTCACCGTCAAAGTTGGGATTTTTGAGACTGCCGCCGAGCTGCGCCGTGGCATTTAGGTCGCCTGTAATATCGACCGGCAAGCGCAGCAGATCACGCACCGCTGCTGCGGGCACATTTTCAGCAATCAGCTGTCCCGACTGCTCTGCTCCTAGCAGCTGTCCCGTAAACTGAAACCGCGAGTCGCCTGAGGCTAAGCTAACAGGCAGCAGCGTTAGGATGCCCCCGCGATAGCTGCCTTCAACCAGCACCTGATCGACGCGATATTGCTGATTGGACGGGCAGCTAGGGGGTGAACTCGCCCCAGAACTCGCCCCAGAACTCGCCTCAGAATTAGCACTAGGACAGCTGCCCCACAGCCAGTCTTGGCCTTTTAGGGCAAAATTGTCCACCGTCAAGCCCTGCTGGCCTGAATAGGCGAGACTCACCTGGCCATTAAAGCCACCTTTTAGAGTTGAGAGATCAGGCAGGTAGGAGCTATCGGCGCGAGCCTGCTGCTGTTGCTGCTTCAGAGCCGTGATCTCAGAATAGCGGCGCAGCTGGTTGAGCAGAGTAGCGTCAGCTCTGCCGACATCGACTGTGGCGACATCTGCGGGTTTACCAAATTGCGGTGAGCCTGCTCGCCCCAGATCGGCTAGCTCAAACCATTGCAGCAGGGCAAAGATATCTTCGACACGTCCCTGCTCAGTTCGCACCGAGGCGCGCAGCTGCGGGTCAATGCCGGGATTATAGCTGCCGTCGAGTAAATAGAGGCTGTTTTCAAAGGCCAGCTTGGCCTCGTCAGTTAGGGTCAGCACGCCGTTAATGTAGCGAAACTCAGCCTCAAATGAATCAGCTTTGATATAGTCTAAGGCCGGATTCGCAATCGCCAAACTGCCGATCACTGCTGGATTATTCAGGTTGGCTAGATTCAGATCAAACTGGCCGTTGAGCAGACCGCTGACAGCCCCCAAATCCTCGACAGGCCGCAGATTAAGCGCCGTCAGCGGGAAATTTTCAAGGCTGGTTCGCAGCAGATCGCCCTGACTCTGCCCCTGAGCAATCGTGTCCTGCTGCCGGATATAAAACGAGCGCGGCAGGTTGCGTTCATCTAAAGTTACGGCAATTCGGTCTTCGGCTCCGGCCACATCCAAACTGAGGCCGCGATTCAAAACATACCGCAGATCGCCCGCTAGGCGCTGCTCAAAGGCCAAGCTGTTCACGGCCAAATCATTAAAGCCCAGCCGTCCCGCTACCGTAATCGCATCCAGCGCTCCAGTGACTTTGCCGCTAAAGTCGGTTGTGCCAGCCAGCTGGAGCTGCGGCGGCAGATCAACCGGCAGGTTGTTCAAGCGGTAGTTGTCAAGCGCAATATTCAGATCCAGTCGGTCGATGGCGGGCGTCCCTTCTAGCTGCGCGAAGATAAACCCGTCGCCCCGAAAGCCGGGAGCATTGGCGCGCAGAATTTGCAGCCGGTCGCCCAGCCAGCGCACCGAGGCTGTCAGCGGCTGCTCAATCAGCGGCGCAATTCCCTCAGAGAGCCGCAGATCGCCCTCAGCCTGAATCGCCGCCAGACTTAAATTATCAAGGC
>CASBQH010000036.1 GCA_949127695.1 Synechococcales cyanobacterium PMM_0073 | reverse complement strand
CTTAAATTATTGAGGCTGCCGCCCAAGCGAAAATTGCCGCTAAACAGCCCGCTAAGCTGGGGGTTCAGCTGCGCTAGCTCAATTCCATCCGGCTGAAGTAACGCCTGAAACTGGCCGTTTTGGATCTGGCCGCTGCCTCGGACAATTCCGCCTGCGGCCAAGACCGCCGTATCGCTAAACTGCACCCGACTCCCGGCAATTTCAATCCGGCCTCGTCCGGGATAGGTGGCCTGCGGAGCCTGCCAGTTGATCAAGCTCTGGACGTTATTCAGCGACCCAAATACCTGCGCGGTGGCATCGACTGCGCCCACCGTAAAGTTGGGGCTGCTGGCTCCATAGGCGCGGGCAATTGCATCTCCCGGCAAATTCTTGGCTTGAATATCGGCCACTACGCCGCCCTGCTCACCCAGCTTCACCTCAGCCTCTGCCGTAATCTGGCCACCTGAGCTGGGCAAGGCGCGAAACTGCTGGATTAGCACGGCCTGTGGCGTGACGCTGAAGTTAGACTGCACCTGAGCAAACCGCAGCTGATCGACCTGGACGGGCGAGAGATTGCGAACGGTTCCGGCCACCAGCGGCTGATCAATTGCGCCGGTGATTTTGGCCTCGGCAGTGAAGGCTCCTGCTGCCGTAATTGGCAAATCTGCTGGCTTGAGATCAATCGTGGTCAGAATCTCGGTGATGCTGGCTCTGGGAATCTTTACCGTCAGGTCATAGCCCTGCTGAGTATCTAGCCGACCGCCCACCTGCACCGGAATGGCTCCATACTGTCCCCGAAAATCCTGGAAGGCGATCTGCTCGCCCTTAAACAACATGCTGCCGTTCACCTGATTAAACGGTTTGGGAGCGCCCTCTAGTCGCCCCGCCAGATCTTGCAGCTGCACCCTACCGTCAAACAGCAAAGGCTGATTGTTGGGCGGAAACTTGATCGCCAAATTGGTGGCAATGCGGCCAGTCTGGAGCTGGATCGGCAGCGGCACCAGCAGGCTGATATCTGGAGCCAAGAGGTTATTGCTGACAATTCTCAGATCCGTCAGCGGCGCATCCGAATTCCTCAAGTCCGTCTCGCCAACCACGCGCAGATTGCCGCCCGTATCAGGACGCGCCAGCAGGTCATAGGCAATCAGCTGGCTGTCATCGCGAAAGGTGACTTCGCCGCTTAGATCTTGTAGACCCACTACCGAGTTCACCGCCAGCTCGCGGGACAGCGTTGCCGGAGCATTTGGATCTTGAGGGGCGGCTTTGTCGCCCTCTGGCTGAATGGGCTGGGAAGACTTGACCTTGCCATAAGCGGCCAGCTGCGCCTTGCCGCCCTGAATCCTCAGCCGATCTAGCTCGATTTTGATAGGTCCAGGGGGTTCGTCTGACTGCTGAATTTCGGTGGTGATCCACAGCCCGTCTGAATCTTGCTCCAGATAAACATCAGGCTGCACCAGCGTCACATCTAGCCCCAGCGTGCGAGTCCAAAGCAGCTCTAGCAGATTGAAATTCACCCGGACTGACTCAATGATGGCTCGATCTGGGTCAGTGGCAGTAGCAGGCATAGCTGAAGCCCCAAACCGCAGCTGGTTCAGCCAAATCCCTTCAACTTCACCCACCTGCACTGGGCGATCAAGCGTCTTGGCCAGATTTTCTGAAACCAGCGGAGCCAGCTGGCTGTGAATAAACTGCCAAGCCCACCAGCCTGCCGCCGACCCGCCCAGCAAAGTTAAGCCCCCGCCTAGCCAGAGCAAGCGACTCAGCAGCGGACGCTGAGGGCGATTCTGCTCAGGATCTGGACTTGAGTTGGAATGGGTCATGTTTACCTCGCCAATTCACCCGACCATGCGTTCACCCGACCCTGCGGCGCGTTCAGATGTTCCATCTGACTCCATAGCAGAATAGACTTGCTGTGGGGCTGAAGCAAGGGGAAGTGGGCAGAGATTTTATCAGGTCAAATCAATTCAACTGCTGACGCGCTGCTCACATAGCCCTGCTATCTGGTTAATCTCTGGTTCATCAAGCGGCCTATAATTGCCATAAACTGCCATAAATTAGAGAGAGTTGGTGAATGGAGAGTTGCTGATGCAGGTGTTTGTGTTGCTGTTTAATGCCCGAACTGAAAATGAGGGAATTCATACGCTGAAGCTGGAAGATCGCGATGTGGTGCTGATGTTTGAGTCAGAGGATGACGCCACACGCTATGCCCTGCTGCTTGAGGCACAGGATTTTACTAACCCGGCGATTGAACGGTTTGATCAAGCTGAAATCGAAGAATTTTGTCAGAGCGGCAGCTATGAGTGCAAGCTAGTACCCGAAGGTACGCTGGCGATTCCACCCGAAGTCAACCTGGAGCAAACGGACTGGAGCCCAGAGGGTAAGGCGCAGAATCGTCAGTCTCAGAGCCGATTAGAGCCTGATTCACAGGAGAGCAGCGAGTTTTCAGAGACGGAGCTAGAGCGAATGCGGCGAAAACTAGAAGGCTTGCTCTAAGCCCATGCAGCCTGAATGCCCAGATCATGTTAAGCCATGCAACTGTTTGCGATCCCAATACAGATTGCAAGCGGGACAGACGATAAAATAAGCTAATTAGGATCGCAATCAGAGGACTGGCAGGATGATTACGGTTCTCATGTTAATCACGGCAGCTGGAACGCTGGGCTGGGGCTTCTATCGAGCCAAAGCATTTGGGAAATTGGGAATGCTGGCTTGGCTACAGTCTGTGGTGCTAATGCTGCCTTGGCTGGCGTTTTTTGGGCTGTTTGGACTAGGCGTTTATCTAAATGCCGTCAGCGTCTTGTTTTTACTGCTCAGTTCAATTTTGCTCTACATGCTGCTGGGGCGGCAGCTGCGGGCAGCGGCTCAAGAAAACGGCAGCCTGCCCCAGCCGTCACAGCTCCAGCCTTTTGAACCCACCGCTCAATCTCCGGCTGACTCGCAGTCCCGTCCGCCCGCTCAAGCGAGTCAAACTCCCGCCGCCGCCGCGCTGCAAATGCCATCAGAAGACTTGCTGGCGATCAAAAATATTTTCGGCATCGACAGCTTTTTTGCCACGGAAACCATTCCCTACCAGACTGGCGCTATTTTTAAGGGCAACCTGCGCGGCAACCCCGAAGCCAGCCACCAGGCACTCTCTGCCGCTTTGCACCAGCGGCTAGGCGACCGCTATCGG
>CASBQH010000035.1 GCA_949127695.1 Synechococcales cyanobacterium PMM_0073 | reverse complement strand
TTCGCCCTATTTGGTCAATTTGCAAAGCGTGCCGCCAGAGCTAGAGCAGCTCGGTCAGCAGCTGAAGGCGCATCTCGTTGATCATCCGCCGACTCAGCTCACCGAGGGCAATTTGATTCGCGCCGGAGTCAATCCTCAGCTGGACGAAATCCGCCAGCAGATTGCAGCCGACGAGCAGTGGATCGCCCAGCTTGAAGTCAGCGAACGCCGGCGCACGGGCATTGCCAGCCTCAAAGTCAGCTATAACAAAACCTTCGGCTACTACATCAGCATTTCGCGCGCCAAGTCCAGCGAGCGTCCGCCCGATGGCTACACCCGCAAGCAGACCCTCACCAACGAAGAGCGCTACATCACCAGCGAACTCAAAGACCGCGAGGCCGCTATCTTCAACGCCCGCAGCGCCTTGGGCAAGCTGGAGTACGAGCTGTTTGTCGAGCAGCGGCAGGAAGTCACCCGGTTCGCCGCCCCGATTCGCCGCGTCGCTCAGGCGATTGCCGCAGTAGACGTGCTTTGCGGGCTGGCCGAACTGGCGGTCTACCAAGGCTACTGCTGCCCACAAATTACCAATACGCGCCAGATCAGCATCACCGACGGTCGGCATCCGGTGGTGGAGCAGTCGCTGCCCGCTGGCTTTTTTGTGCCCAACTCAACGGGATTGGGCAACGCTCCAGAGGCCGCTGCGCCTGATTTAATTATTCTCACCGGCCCCAACGCCAGCGGCAAGAGCTGCTATCTGCGCCAGGTGGGCTTGATTCAGCTGATGGCGCAGGTGGGCAGCTTTGTGCCCGCATCGGCGGCGAGCCTCAGCCTCTGCGACCGGATTTTTACGCGGGTGGGCGCGGTGGATGATCTGGCCACCGGACAGTCTACCTTTATGGTGGAAATGAACGAGACGGCGAATATTCTGAATCACGCTAGCCAGCGATCGCTGGTGCTGCTAGATGAGATTGGCCGGGGCACAGCTACCTTTGACGGCCTTTCGATTGCCTGGGCAGTGGCCGAATATTTGGCGGTGGAGCTGCGCGCCCGCACAATTTTTGCAACGCACTATCATGAGCTGAACGAGCTGGCGGCAATTTTGCCCAATATTGCCAACTATCAGGTGGTCGTCAAAGAGCTGCCCGATCAAATTATCTTTCTGCATCAGGTGCGTCCCGGCGGAGCAGATCGCTCTTACGGCATTGAGGCAGGGCGACTGGCTGGACTGCCTGCAACCGTGATTCAGCGTGCCAAACAGGTGATGAGCCAGATCGAAAAGCATTCCAAAATTGCGGTGGGATTGCGGCAGGGGGCTCAGGAGAAATCGGCCAAGTATACAGCCGCAGCCGCGCCGAACTCCATGCCTAGCGCTCAGCTGGATATTTTTAGGACGGCTGAATCAGGCGAGTAAGACGCCTGTCGTAAATCCTGGTCGCAGATCGACCAAATGCCCCCAGGCAGGCATAATGGGGAAATTGTTTGGGCGAGCCGCTGCGGTGAAATATTTTTTTCTATCAGAAGGCTGGGCTGTGGGTCGCGTCTGGGAATTTGGCGGACTGTGGAACGAAGGCGCTTGGCGACGCAAGCCAGATATTCAGCAGACCAACCTCTGCATTCTCGAAAACGGCGAACGACTCTGGCTCTACAGCGTGGAAGAAGCCATCATCATGGTCGAGGTGCAGCCGGTGGACGGGGCGCTGAGCAATCCGGCTAGCCGTTCCATTGGCAGCGTGGTGCTAAAGCGGCTGATTAGCGCCGAGCAGGCCATTGAGCTGCTTTGCAAAGCAGAATCCTGCTTTAATAAAGCCGACTCGTCAGGCTAGCTCGTTAGGTTAACTCGTTCAACCAGCTAGGGCAAATCGTTCAAATAGCCTTCTGGATAGTTGCTGGTGCCGCGCTGCAAAACCGCCAGCGAGCGGTTGTAGTTGAGAATGGCGCTGAGGTTGTCAACCTGCGCCTGCGCCAAGGCCGTCTGCTGCCGCAAAACGTCGGTTTGGGTGCCGACGCCCGCCTGAAATCGCAGTCTGGCCAGCCGCAGCGCTTCGGTCGCCTGCGTCACGGCCAAGGCGGTGGTTTGAATATTGATAAAGTTAGCGTTGAGCTGCGAATAGCCCTGCTCAATGTCGAACCGAATCGCATCCTGCTGGGTTTCAAACTGCGCCTCGGCAATGGCAATATTTGACTCTTCGCGGTTGGCCTGCGAGCGAGCGTCACCGCCGTCATACAGCGCGATCTGAGCGTTCAGCGCCAGCGAGTAGTTGTAGTTGGGGCCGCCGTTCAGCTCAAAATCATTGCTGGACAGGTTAAAGGCTCCTTGAAAGCCCACCTGTGGCCCCAGCGTTGCTAAAGCCGCCTTGCGGTTCTGCTCAGCAATGTCGCGCTGTACCAGCTGCTGCTCTAGCTCCACCCGATTTTTGTACGCTGCCACAATTGTTTCTTCTAGGCTCAAGTCCCAGACGCCTGCCACCTCAATCGGGTCAGCGGCAGTTAAATCAACCGACTGAGCGACATTCAGCCGCTGCGCCAGCTGACGCTGAGCAATTTCCAGACTGCTCAACTGCTGGGTGAGGCGCTGACGGGCGTTGGCGACATCGACTTCGGCTTGGAGTGAATCAAACCGGGTACCCACCCCGGCTCGCTCTAAAGCCTGCGCGTCCCGCAAGCTCTGCTCAGCCTGCACCAGGTTAGCCTGAAAAATATTCACCTGAGCACTGGCATCCTGCAAGTCATAGTAGTCACCCACGGTATCTAGAATCAGCTGCTCGGCCTGTCGCTCCACCTCCAGCTGCTGAATCCGCACCTGCTGCTCGGCAGCTCGAATCAGCGCCGGACGGCGGCCTGAGGTAAAAATACTGTAGTTGAGCTGTAGGCCGACGCTGAGCTGCGTGGTGTCTGTGTAGTTGCGAACCACGTTGCCGACAAAAGCCGGATCAACGGGCACTTCTTGGCCGAACGAATTAGTTGTAGTTTCTGGAATTGTAGTGCCAACTTCACTGCCGCTTTGGGTAAAGCCGCCGACTGCATCCAAGGTGGGCAGGTTGGCGGCTTGGCTGCGGCGCAGATCGGCTTGAGACCGCTCTAGCTCAAACTGAGCCTGCCGGAAATCTGGGTTATTGCGAAGAGATAGCTGGATCGACTGCCGAATTGTGAGCGGCTGAGTGCCCACGACCTCTACCTCGGTGGGATCGGTCGGAAAGGCTAGCGGGTTGGGATCAGGATCGAGGTATTCGGGGGCCGGATCGTCTGAGGAAAATCCTTCACCTGAAAAAAGATTGGGGCTAGGAGGACGCTCTGCGGGACGCGAACTAGAGCCGCTGCTGGGCTGTCTAGTCGGTTGATCAACCGCCGGGGCTGAGTCGCTTGGCAACGTCAGGGGTTGACTGTC
>CASBQH010000034.1 GCA_949127695.1 Synechococcales cyanobacterium PMM_0073 | reverse complement strand
TTCTTATGCAGCCAGCCGTCTACCCAATACCAAAGCAGCGGCGCATAGAGCAGAGTGAGAAGGAAGGCGATTGCCGTTTCGGGGAGAGATCGCTTCCAGGCCAAAGTGCGGCTAATCTGCATGATCGGTGAAGCAACTTGCTGAGGTTTAGTGCCCTCATAATGCCCTCAGCACCGCTGTTGCCAACAGATTTAGCCTAATTCATAGCCTAATTTACACTAGCGAAGGCTGGCTAATTTCAGGCAACCAGCTCTGATTCACTTCTACTTCCACCAAAGCCCGAATCACCGAAACAACGCGCTCAACCTGCGCCTGAGTCAGACCGGGATACATCGGCAGCGACAGAATTTCCTGGCTGTGGGCTTCGGCCTGCGGGAAGTCGCCTGCCCGGTAGCCGAGATGCTTGAAGGCGGGCTGGAGATGGCAGGGGATCGGGTAATGAATGCCTGTCTGGATGCCGAGTTCGCCCAAGGCGGTTTGCAGCGCCGTGCGTTCGAGCGGACTGGTTGCAGTAATCCGAATCACGTAGAGATGATAGACATGGCCTTCGCCGCAGCGGTTCTCGATCGGCAGAATTCCGTAGTCGGCCAGCGGTTGCAGCAGCGCATCATACTGACGGGCGATCTGGTTGCGCTCGCAGTTCCAGTCATAGAGATGGGGCAGCTTGGCTTGCAGGACGGCAGCCTGGATTGTGTCGAGGCGGCTGTTGGTGCCCAAATCGGTATGAAAATATTTGCGGGTTGCGCCATAGTTCCGCAGCGAGCGCATCGTCTGTGCCACAATTTCTTCGCGCGTTACCAGCATTCCACCATCGCCAAATCCGCCCAGGTTTTTGCTGGGGTAGAAGCTGAAGGCAGCGGCCATACCGATTGAACCAGCTCGATAACCTTCGCACTCGGCCAAATGCGCCTGAGCGGCATCTTCAAAAATCAGCAGATCGTAGGTGCTGGCTAGGTCTAGGAGCTTGCGGGGCGAAACCATCTGGCCATAGAGATGCACGGGCACAATGGCGCGGGTGCGGGCGGTGATCGCCTTTTCTGCCGCCATCAGGTCAATGAGTGCCGTATGGGGATCGCAGTCTACGAAGATGGGCGTAGCTCCAGAGCGCAGCACGCCAATCAGCGTAGCAACGAAGGTATTGGCGGGCAAAATTACCTCATCGCCCGCGCCAATGCCGCAAGCCTGTAGCCCCAGCGCTAGCGCATCGGTGCCAGAGGCCACGCCCACGCCGTAAGCACTGCCGCAAGCCTGGGCAAAGGCGGTTTCAAAATCGCTGAGCGCTTGTCCTAGCACGTAGTCGCCCTGACGCATCACGGTTAGGACAGCCTGCTCAAGCTTGGCCTGAATTGGCTGGTGCTGTGCCGTGAGATCCACAAATGGAATTGAAGGGACAGTCGGGATGGAATATGGCATGGCAGGATGTGGCAATGAGTGCGTGAGGTTAGATCTGAGCTGAGAGCGCATACCTGCATGGAATTGATTCAAGACTGGCAGATTTGGCAGGCTCACTCTAGTTATGCCGGACTCTCTGTGTGTTTTGATACTTAAATGAGTGAAGAATTTGTGAACAACGCAATCGGTGAATTGCAGCTCAAAGCCTTAGTGAGCTGAAGCTTCTGCCAGAATTTTCTCTGGCCAGCTGCCAGATCAACCGGAAGATTCCTGTATTCTTTACGACCGCTATGCTTTCAATCTCCGTAGGCATAAGCTTCTGTGAATCTAGATTTGCCCCCCTCGATTAACAACTTAACGACTCTCCAGTTCGGCAGTCAGCTTGGGCAAATCTTCGAGCAGCAGTACGGTGATTCTGCCGTTTTGGGCTTTGCCGCTGTCGGTCTGCACCGTCTCCACCCAGTAGCCAAAGCGTTCGCCTTGCCGCAGTTCGCCTTGGGTCAACCGCAGCAGCGGCAGATTGGCGCTCTCGGCGCGGCTCAGCATTTCGGGCGTGGGATAGATCAGAACGGGCGCGGCAGTTTCGTAGTCCTGTGCCAAGCTTTCACCGTAGATAATGCCCAGTGCGGCTTCCAATCGCGCTTGATCGACGCCATATACTGTGTCAAATAGCGTGATGGTTTCGCTGCGAATAATATCTTTGCCATCGCCTGTAGCGGCGCGTCTGGGGGCAGTAATTGAAGCTTGAAACCCAAAGCGGCGCGAGGGGCTATCGGTGCGGCGCACCAGCAGGGTTTCGCCCGGTGCAGGCTGAATCGTTGGCTGATCCTGCATCCAGGCTGCGACTTCCGCGACAGGCTGACCGGGCAGCGCTGCGGCTGGACTGCCTAAGCTAGTAGCTACGCAACCTAGCATCAGACCAATTCCGAGCTGCCATTTCACGTTCATCTTCAGGTTTCCTCGCGGGTATTTAATATTATTTGGCTAAATTATAAAAGGTTTCGCCTGCCCGCTTGCGAAGATTCAGTCGCCCTGCTGGCTTCACGGTAAACTGTGGAAGCTAGCGACCTGCCTCTCAACTGCGGGCGCTAGGAACCAGGCTTACAGTTTTTTAGCGTGAATGCGTCGGTGGGTATGGTCACTTTTCTGTTAGAAGTCGGTACGGAAGAACTGCCTGCAAGCTTTGTGAAGGATGCGCTGCGTCAGTGGCAGGCTCGGATTCCGGTTAGTTTGAACGAGGTTTATCTCTCGCCCGACTCGATTGAATACTATGCCACGCCCAGAAGGCTGGCGCTGCTGCTGCACGGCTTGCCCAACCAACAGGCAGATCGGATCGAAGCGGTGAAGGGGCCAGCAGCACAGGCGGCTTTTAAGGATGGCAAACCCACCAAAGCAGCAGAAGGGTTTGCCCGTTCGCGGGGCGGTAGTGTGGCCGATCTCGAACTCCGCACTACTGACAAAGGTGAGTTTGTATTTTTGCGACAGCAGATTGCGGGACGACCGGCGGCTGAGATTTTGAGTGAGCTGGTGCCGCAGTGGATTTTTGGCCTAGAAGGCAAGCGGTTTATGCGTTGGGGTGACGGCGATCTGCGGTTTCCGCGTCCGGTGCGCTGGCTAGTGGCGCTGCTGGATGAAGCGGTGCTGCCGCTGACGATTCAAAATGGAGCGGAAAGCTGTACGAGCGATCGAGTTTCGCAGGGGCATCGGGTGCTGCATCCCCAGCCCGTTTCGATTGACACCGCCGCAGATTATCTGGAGGCGCTGCGAGCTGCCTCGGTAGAAGTTGATCCGGCGGTGCGGCAAAGGTTGATTCTGGCGCAGGCAGCGGCAGCGGCCAAGTCAGTCGGCGGAGAGGCGGTGATCAACCCCGATCTGCTGGAAGAAGTGCGTGATTTGGTTGAGTTCCCGACGGCGGTGGTGGGCAAGTTTGACGCTGAGTTTTTGGCGCTGCCTGCTGAGGTGATCACGACTGAAATGGAAAGCCATCAGCGCTATTTTCCAGTCCAAAAAGGAGCAGAGCTGCTGCCCTATTTTGTCACCATTTCCAACGGCGATCCGGCCAAAGCGGCGCTGATTGCAGCAGGCAACGAGCGGGTGATTCGCGCCAGACTCTCGGATGGCAAATACTTTTTTGACCTCGACCGCAAGCAGCCGCTAGAAGACTATCTGCCGCGTCTCGAAACCGTCACCTTTCAAGCTGATCTGGGTTCAGTGCGCGCCAAAGTTGAGCGGATTCAAAGCATTGCAGATCTGATCGCCGAGCAGCTTCAGCTTTCAGCAGAGTCACGCCAAGCCATTCAGCGCGCCGCCCTACTCTGCAAAGCCGATTTGGTGACGCAGATGGTGGGCGAATTCCCGGAGCTTCAGGGCGTGATGGGGCAAAAGTACGCCATCAGTGCTGGAGAATCGCCAGAGGTGGCCACCGCAATTTTTGAGCATTATTTGCCGCGTGGAGCGGGTGATCAGCTGCCGCAGTCCTTGACTGGGCAAGTTGTGGGACTAGCTGATCGGCTGGATACACTAAGCGGGATTTTCAGCCTGGGAATGCTGCCCAGCGGCTCTTCTGATCCGTTTGCGCTGCGGCGAGCGGCTAATGCGGTAGTGAATATTATCTGGGCGGCAAATCTGGGACTGAATCTGGATCAGCTCTTGTCGCAAGTGGTCGCACAAGCCGCTCAGTTGAAAACCGAGCCAGCTCAGCTCTTGAGCCAACTGCGCGACTTTTTCTTGCAGCGGCTGCGAACCCTGCTGCAAGACGAGCGCTCAGTAGACTATGACTTGGTGAATGCCGTGCTGGGCGAGAATGACCCTGAAGCCCAAGATCGCGGCTTGCAAGATTTGCTCGATCTGCGGGATCGAGCTGAGTTCTTGCAGCAGCTTCGCCAGTCTGGTCAGCTAGACGCAATTTACGAAACGGTGAATCGGGCTTCGCGGCTGGCGGCTCAGGGCGACTTAGACACCGCTCAGCTCGACCCAGCGCTCATTCAGCCGCAGCTGTTTCAGCAGCCTTCAGAGCAGGCATTTTATACAGCGCTGCTGCAACTCCTGCCCCAAACTCAGGCGGCTCGCGCTGAACGCGACTATCAAAAGCTGGTGAATGGACTGGCCGAGATTGCGCCAGTGGTCAGCCAGTTTTTTGATGGATCAGAGAGCGTCATGGTAATGGATAAAAACTTAGAGATTCGCCGTAACCGCCTCAATCTGCTGGGGCTATTGCGAAACCATGCCCGCTTGCTGGCCGATTTTGGCGCGATTGTTAAAGCCTAAAAAGAGGACAGATGCGCCCTGAAGTCTGGTTGAGTGTCAGGACTTTTTTTACAAGACTTTATAGCTGGCCGAGATGGCAGAAGGCTAAGATAATTTGTCGAATCTTGCAAAAATTCTGAGAGTAAATGCCTAACGCCTGCGTGATTGGTCTGGGGCGATCGGGAGTGGCAGCGGCTCGTTTGTTACAGCGTCAGGGTTGGCAAGTCACCGTCAGCGACTCTGGTAGCGCCGACAGTCTGCTGCCGCTTCAGCAGAAGCTGAACGCTGAGGGAATTGCCGTCAAGCTTGGCGATCGGTTTACGCCCAACTCTGAAATGCAGCGCGTTGTGGTTAGCCCCGGCGTCCCCTGGGATTTGCCTGCGCTGGTCAAAGCACGCGAGCTGGGCATTGAAACCATCGGCGAGGTAGAGCTAGCTTGGCAGAGCCTCTCGCAGATTCCCTGGGTTAGCGTCACGGGTACGAATGGCAAGACCACAACAACAGCGCTGATTGCCGCAATTTTTCAAGTGGCTGGGCTCAAGGCTCCCGCCTGCGGCAACATTGGCTATGCGGTGGGCGAAGTGGCGTTGCAGGCTCTCTTTGAATCATCATCTGAGCCGCCCGACTGGGTAATTGCCGAGCTGAGCAGCTACCAAATTGAGGCTGCGGCTTCAATTGCGCCCCGGATTGGTGTCTGGACGACTCTTACTGCCGATCACCTCAGCCGCCACTATACGCTAGAGAACTATGCCGCGATCAAAGCTAAGCTGCTGGCACAGTCGCAGCTTCAGGTGCTCAACGGCGATGATGCTTATCTGCGGCAAATGGCGGCAAGCTGGCCGAACGCTCACTGGACGAGCATCACGGGCAAGGCTGATCTGCTCTGTGCGCCGGAGCGGGGAGCCTACATTGAGGATGACTGGGCAATTGTGCAGTGCGAGCCAATTGTCGCGGTGGCTGATCTCAAAATGATCGGCAGCCACAACCAGCAGAATTTGCTGATGGCGCTGCTGACGGCTCGGCTAGCGGGGATTCCGCAGGCGGCAATTGTAGAGGCAATTCAGCAGTTTCCAGGGGTGCCGCACCGTCTGGAGCGGGTTTATAC
>CASBQH010000033.1 GCA_949127695.1 Synechococcales cyanobacterium PMM_0073 | reverse complement strand
CCGCTTGATCAAGATCCGGCGGGTATCTTTGGGGAAGAAGGCCGGACGGCTGTTGGGATTGCGGGTTTCTTTGGGGAAAATTGCCCCAAACTGGATCTCTAGCGGGTCATTGCCTGCGCCGTAAACATGCTGGTCAGGCAGCGGCTGATTGTAGCTGGCGAAGGTGGTAATGAAATGCGGCACCTTGCGGAAGGGGGCGCTGAAGTTGAATAGGTCAATCTGCGGCCCCCAGTTGCGGCATTCCTGGGCTTCTTGGCCTAAGCCGCGCAGGTAGGGCACGGTTTCTTCGCCAAAGTAGTCAGAATATTCGTTGGAATCAATTAGCGCATCGACTAGCTTCGAGAGACCGCCCTTGGTGACAACCGCAAAGTAGCGCGAGAATTCTTCTTGCGAGCTGACGCCCCGACCTAAGAAATGGCGGAAGGCCAGCTCCACGACGCGGCTGTTGCAGTAAGGCTCATAGAAGTTTTTGCGGTAGAGCGGCGATTTGCCCAGCCGCCGCATGAATTCCTTCATCGGAATATCGCCGTTTTTCAGCTTCGATTCCAAATCAGAAATCGAGAGCGAGTAGGCGCGGGTAATATCGCGCTCAAACAGCTGTCGGTAAGCGGCCTTAACTACGTCATTTTTCTCAATTGCCGAAAGCCCCGTCTTCATCACAAATTTGGGGCGACGCTCGGAGGCTTCAAAGTAGATCTGGGGCAGCTCTAAGCCCTGCTGATCGGTTGAAGGCCGCTGCCGTAGCTTGTTAGAAGGAGTTGCGCCCCGGAATTCGTTCAGCAGAATCTCGAAGTAGCGGTTGACGATTTCGCTAGCTTCTGGATCTTGGCGGAAGTAGCCCAGCGAAGCCACCCGCATTTCTTGCAGCGCTACAATCGTCGCTTCGCCAGAGCAGGCGTTTTCGATGATTTCGCGCAGCCCCCGAACGTTGACCACCAAAATATTGGGATCGCCCGCCACAATGGCGTAGGTGGTGTAGCGCAAAAACCAGCTCATGTCCCGCAGCGACTTCTGCATGTTGCGCGGGCCATAGCGCGAGACGTTGATTGGCCGGAAGCCCACCGGCGCAGGGCCGCCGCCTGAACCGCCGCTGAGGCTAAACAGCGATTTTAAGCCTTCAATTATGCCGTTGCCGCCGCCCGACGAGACATAGGTGGCTGTGCCCAGCTTCATCGATTCTTCGGTGCTGGTAAATGCGCCGCCGGCTGGAACCAGCATCGGAGCAGTTGAAACCGCTTCTTGGGGCTTCTCTAGAAAAGCCATGGGCGAACCGCCCACGAAGATCCGGTTGGCAGCCCGCGAGACAATTAGCTCTGAGTTTTGGGTGATTGTATTGGCAATTTCTAGTCGCTTTAGGCCAGAGTTAAAGTAGCTCGACAGCTCGCTTAGCTCTCCTTTGGCCAGGAAGCGATCCTGCTGCTCAGCTTGGATAATCGTAGCGACAGGTACGGTTTGATATAGCTGCGGACGCGCAACAGAGCTTCCACCACTCGCTTTAAGACTCATTGGATTTCAAAAGCTCCTTAAATTAGTGATTGCTTAGTGATTGCATGGGTGACTTGCATGTAGACCTGCCCCAAGGAGACGCTGCTTTCAATCGCTTCTCTAAACGCCTCATAGCTGCCCCATGCAGCCAAAAGCTGCCGCAGACTGGCATTTAGGAAAGACTCTGCCCGACTGCTCAGGGTGAATCGGCTGTTTCTAACTTAAAACGTTTGGGGACGCGATGTAGTGTTTATTAAGAACTGTATCGCTTCGCCCTGCGCTTCTCAGAGCAAATCATAAGGGATTCTGGCTCACAAGCTGAGAATCTGTATAAGGTTTGTTACCTTTCGATCAAGCTCTTAAGACAGAACCGATCACGCTGTGGTTTCGCCTATTCTTAAAACAGCCTTTCCTAAACCCATTCTCATCACTTAGGTCGCCGCTATGCCAACCGACAGCCCATCTACGCCTTGGTCTCAGCTCAATGAACTGATTGCGACTGCAAATGCCGCCAGCAGTGCCGTAACCCCCGCCCTGCTAGAGCTGATTGAGCGCAGCACCGAAACCGTCGGCAGAGTCACTGCTCCCATTGCCGAGAATCCATTGATTCAATATGCCACCCAAATCCCCGGCCTACGCTGGCTGCTGGCGGCTTTGGGACAGGTGAATATCCAAAGAGTTGAACAAGAGGTGGCTGAACTCCAGCGGCAGTATCCGGCAGACACTCCCCAGAAGCTAGCCCAGCGGATCATTGGCGAAACGGCCTTTAAGGCAGCCGGAATCGGCCTTGCCACCAATTTTGCCCCACCGCTGGCGCTGACGCTGCTAGCGGTTGATATTGCGGCTGTCACCGCGCTGCAAGCTGAAATGGTCTATCGGATTGCGGCAATCTATGGCTTTCCGCTCAGCGACACAACTCGACGCGGCGAGGTGCTGGCACTCTGGGGGCTGTCGATGGGCAGCGGCGGCGTTTTGAAGGTAGGGCTGAGTCTGGTCGAAGCAATTCCGGTGCTGGGAGCTGGCGTTGGGATTGTTAGCAATGCCGGACTGCTCTATTCGCTGGGCTATGTGGCGCTGCAATTTTATGAGGCCAAGCTAGCGGCTCAGGTGAAACAAGCCCAAGACTTATCCCGAAATCAGCCCAGCTATAGCGCTTGAGCGGGTTGTTCCGGCTACTGCTGAGCCGTAGACTTAATTTGCAGCGCATCTTTAGCGTTGAGGCTGTTGCCCTGCGAGCCAAACTGCCAGAGCACTGAGGCGGCCTCGGCGCGGCTGACGGTTTTCTGAGGCTGGAACAGCGACGTATAGCCAAAGGCGCGGCGAATGTTGGAGAGATCACCGCTTTGGTAGTCGGCCAGCACGGCACGCATCGCGTTGGGATTAATTTTGGCGGTATCTTGAAATCCCCAGGTTTTTTGAATCGTGTCAATTGAGGCTGAGGGCAGCGCCTGCCGGAGATCGAGCGGGATTTTCCAGAGGATCAAATCTTCACGGGTTAGCGGTGCATCAGGCCGAAACATCACGCTGGCTGAGTCGCCAGAGAGCGAGCTGGGAATCACGCCTGCATTGGCTAAACCCTGGATGGCTCCAAAGTCCGGGTCGCTGCTCGGAATATCTTGAAAAACGGCTTTGTCGCTGGCTGTGGCTAGCCGCACCTTGCGGGCAGACTGATTGCTGTAAATCAGGTTGTTGGCGGCTACCAGCCAGCGGACATATTCGCGCCGCGAGATTTCGGCATTAGGCTTAAATTCGCTGCTCTGAGTCGAAAATACGCCGAGCTTTGCCAAATCGGCCAAATAGGGCTGTAGTTCAGCCGGAGCCTTGTTTAGATCAGAAAAATTAGTGGGAGCCGCCGGACTGCTATCTGGGCGATTAGCTGAATTGCCGTCGCCCGAAACCTGCGGCATTGGCCCAATAAACCCGCCCTCGGCTGGACTTGGCGCTGGGCTTGAACCTGATGCAGCCGTGAGGTCGCCGATTTGATAGTCTAGCGACAGCTCAGTATTATTGG
>CASBQH010000032.1 GCA_949127695.1 Synechococcales cyanobacterium PMM_0073 | reverse complement strand
GATTCTCGGTGGTGAGATATTCAATCACCCGGTTGGCAGTTCGCAGAATCAGCGCATTATTAATCGGCTTGTCATTATGCTCAGCGTAGAGCAGGTCAAACTTTTCGGCGAGCTGGCTTTTTAGGGTGATGGCAAACTCATCTTGCTCCACGGAAAAAATCAAATATTCCAGCAGGCTCTGCTTAAAAGCGCCGTAGTTGAGATGCTGGGTTTGACTGATAAAGATATGAGCAATGTTGGGATAGCTGAAGAAGCCCCGCTTGGCCACAATCCGCTTGATCAAGCGCAGCACCTCATCGCCCAAGCTCGTGGGGTTAGCCAACTTGCGCTCGGCCACCATCTCTCGCGACAGGCCAGTCTGGGAGAGCGCCGTATACATCGCCAGATCAAACTTGAACTTTTCCTTCAGCTTGCGCGACAGGTTGCGAGCCGCCTGCCGCTGCTCCATCGGGTTCTCTAGGTTGATATACTGCGGCACGAGCAGATAGGAGGCATAGCGCTGGCTCCAGTGCAGCCGGTCATCATAGCGCGCCGTAAACAGCTTCAGCTCTTGAAAATCCGGGCTGCCGATGAAGTTGCGGAGCCATTCGCGCAGCCGCTTCAGCGTGGGGGAAATGGTGTGCTTGTAGAGGATCGGATCAGAAAATAGCTGGATCAGCTTTTGAATCGACTCGCGATTGCGCGTGATGTCCCAGTTGTTGATCAAAATGTAGCAAGAGCGCTTCAGCGTATGCTGAAACTCCTGCTCCTGGTTGGCAAAGACAATTTCATAAAGGTAGGGCAGCGTGCTGGAGCTGACGGTATCAGAATGATGGATGAACAGATGGCGGAATTCCTTCAATACCTCGTCCGGCGACCAGTTTTTGACGATTTCTAGCAAGAACTCGTAGATCGCCTCCTGAGCTTTAGGCAGATTACGTCGGGACTGCTTGATCTTGCCTGAAGGCTGAAGCGATTGATTGGCAGTCAACTTGTCTCCGAACATAGTGGCGCTCAAGAAGTTTAGGTCTAGGTCTTAGTTCTACAAAGGTTTCAGGCTGAGATCAAACCGAGGTGCAGCGTGAAGATTAAAGGTTGAGATCAAGGCAGAGCCATAGGAGTATTGGTTATAAACCTATGTGATCTGTGGTGAAAAAGTCGGGGAGAGCAGTCTGTCGCCCCAAGTCCGCTGGCCTGTGCGATCTGCTGTAAGAGATAGCTACGGCAGCACCATCCATATGCACCCAAGATACTTTAGATCTGGAGGCTATGTCATCTTTAGCACTTCGGGTTTACGGTTTCTTGACCTAATCAATTCAGACTTTACCGAGCACCCTGAGCTTATACCGCTGAACTTAGAGAATAGCAGTGAACCCACCATTCCGCTTTTTTATACTAAATTTTTTACAAAATTTCGGTATAAATTTTAAGCAGACAGACTCAGAGGTTTTTAGATTCCCCATACAAAAAACTGCCCTCACAAAGTAGAAGGCAGACTAGAAGGCTAAACTGCTGAGCAATCTAGCGAAATTCAGTGAAATTTAACAAATGGGGGCAGAGGGACTTGAACCCTCACGATTATTAGTCAACGGATTTTCATCCTCCCACAGCTTTCGCTGTAATCTTCAGCCATTGCCCCGACTCGCACCACGGCCAATGATTCAGATCTTGAGAATTGGACTCTCCCTTTACCCTCGGCTAAACGTTAGGGTAGCTCCCGTCGAGTCTCTGCACCTTCTAAACTAGCTCCAGCTATAAAGCTTTCGCCTGATTTAGCTTGGCTCAGGATTGCCCTGTCAGGCGCTTTGTGAGCGAACCGATTTAGGTTTCCCTGAGTTTGAGAGCCGTCACTTGGCAAGTTTCTTCGCCAAGGCTCAGTTTTCTAAGTCCGCAGCGTCTACCATTCCGCCATGCCCCCAAGGCGAGCCGCCCAAGATTTGGCTTAGCGGCTCTCTATTATAGGCATTTCGCCAAGTCTCGTGCCAAGTCTCGCAGCAGAATCTAGAATCTGACGCCAACTCCGCCCTGCACCGAAGCTGCCGTGGCGTTGCTGTTCTTGTAGGCATCAAAGGCAATAATCGCATTGCCAAACAGCACCACATTGCTATAAGGGAAGCTGTGGTCAATACCGGGTTGCAGCACGAAAGCCGTCTGGTTGCCCACTGGCGAAGCGTTGCTATTGCTGTCCTGAAAAGCAGCTCCCACGCCCACATAGGCATCAGTTTGCCAGTTGAGCGGCAAATCATAAGAAACCGTCGGCACAAAAGCTGAGCTCTCGCCGATCAATGCCTGGGCGCGGATTGAAACCGGCACCTCCAAAAACTTGTAGCGAAAGGCAATCACGCCGCCGCCGCTGCCACCATCCCCGCTAGTGGGGTTATCAGTCGCGCCAAAAGAGCCGCCAATCCCGATGTAGCTGCCGTAAGCGGCTTGGGCAGAAGCGTTTGGGGAGATTGCCAGCAGACAGCCCAGCCCGACAAAAATGCCGCCCAGCGCCATTTTCCAACGGCTCACTTGTCCAACTGCCCGCCCTAACTGTCTAAAATTCGCCATAAAGAGGAGCCTCCTCGTGATGAGACTGAAATAAATTCATCAAACGATAGCTCAACTTGTCCAGAATGCTACCGAAGTTTTAGCCAATTTCCGGCTCAATTCTGTCAGCGCTGAACGAATGCTGGAGGCTGAAGAGCTATTAATATCTTACAAGAGAAAAATAGGAATGGCAGCAAGCCCTATCAGCTAGGTCACAACCTCACCCGCAGCCGAGCCAGATATTCTTCGCTGCGGCGACTCTCAACTGAATCTTTTGCCAATTGCCAAGACTGAATTTCAAAACTAGGCTTTAGCAGCCGTTGTAGATCGGCTGGTGCAACGCCAAACGGCGGGCCACCCGGACGTTCATGCGTCCGGGTGGCGATCAGCTCGCCCCCCGGACGCATGATCTGCTGCACCAAACGCAGGTAATCCCCGCGCTGATCGGGCGAAATAGCGCAAAAGCAAGTATGCTCCAGCAGATAGTCAAAGCTGGCTGCAAACTCTGGGTTCAGCTCAAAAATATCGCGCTGCAAAAACTGAGCCGAATCTAGCCCTAGTCGCCGCGCCGCCGCCTGAGCATCGGCAATGGCCGAGGGCGCGAAGTCAAAGCCAGTCACCTCAAAGCCGTGCGCGGCGAACAGCAGCGCATCGTGCCCCCGACCGCTGCCCAGCACCGCCATTCGACCCGGAGCTGGAGCCTGTTCAGAGTTCAGCAGGCTCACAAAAGGCGGCGCTGGCTCGCCCAAATCCCAGCGGGCAGTGCCTGCTTGATAGCGCCCCTCCCAAAAACTGGCGGACAGGGGTGGTGAACCGGACGGCGAACTAGACGGCGAACCAGACGGCGGATCGGGCTGAGTCAGCGACATGGAGCGTCAGTCTGTTAGTCAAACTGTTAGTTAGAATAAGATGATAAAGCTTCATAAACCTTAGCACAGGCGCTTTTGACCCGGTTGCAACTCACCATGCTCGATTCCTTTCAGACCGCGCTCTACCATCTTGAACAGTTTGCAGATGGACTGGTGGCCAACCAGCTGACGCAGATCACGCCGCTGAGCCTGGGCATCATTTTTGCGGCGGGGCTGCTGACCAGTCTGACGCCCTGTATGCTCTCCATGCTGCCGATCACGATTGGCTATATTGGCGGGCGAGCCAATCAGAGCCGCGCTCAGGCCGCGATTCAGTCTACCTGGTTTGCGCTGGGGTTGGCCACGACGCTGGCTGGGCTAGGAATTGCGGCGGCTCTGCTGGGCAAAGTCTATGGCCAGGTGGGGATTGGGCTGCCGATTTTGGTCAGCCTAGTAGCAATTTTGATGGGGCTAAATTTGCTGGAGGCATTGCCGCTGCGGCTGCCCGCTTGGGGCGGCATGAGCTGGATTTCTGAAGATCTGCCCGAAGGCTTTCGCTCTTATCTAATTGGCCTCACCTTTGGTTTAGTGGCTTCCCCTTGCAGCACGCCAGTTTTAGCAACGCTGCTAGCCTGGATCTCCAGCACCCAAGATCCGCTGTTGGGCAGTCTGCTGCTGTTGGCCTATGCCACGGGCTACGTTGCGCCCTTAATTTTGGCAGGCACATTTACGGCCTCAATTCAGAAAATTCTGGAACTCCGCCGCTGGTCGGGCTGGATTACGCCGACCAGCGGCGCGCTCTTAGTGGGCTTTGGCGTGTTTTCGCTGCTGCTCCGCCTCTTTCCGTCTGGTATTGCTTGATTACTTGCCCGAACGCGACAAACCAACATGGCTTTAGAACCTGCTCCAGAGACTGTCGAAACCCCTCAGCCTCAACCTTTTAATTTGAAGCTGAGCCTGCGCCGCTACTTTAAGCGAGAGCTGGTGCCGCTACTGGCCGATCTGCGGCTGGCAATAGTGCTGCTGCTGACGATTGCGGCCTTTAGCGTCAGTGGCACGGTGATTGAACAGGGGCAGAGTCTGGCGTTTTATCAGGCCAACTATCCAGAGCATCCGGCGCTGTTTGGCTTTCTTAGCTGGCGGTTCATCCTCATCCTGGGACTGAATCAGGTCTATCGCACCTGGTGGTTTTTGGCGCTGCTAATTTTGTTTGGGGCAAGCCTGACCACCTGCACCTTCCAGCGGCAAATTCCGGCGCTGCGCTGGTTTTCGCGTACCTGGAACTTCTACAGCCAGCCGCGTCAGTTTCAGAAGTTTGCCCTCAGCGCTGAGCTGCCCCAAACTCAGATGGCGCAGCTATTGCCCTTGCTTCAGCAGCGACGCTACAAAATCTTTCAAGAAGGCGAAAAGCTCTACGCTCACAAGGGCATTGTCGGGCGAATCGGGCCAATCTTGGTTCATGCGAGCATGCTGCTGATTTTGCTGGGGGCGATTTTGGGCGCAATGACCGGCTTTTTTGCCCAGGAAATGGTGCCCAGCGGCGAAACCTTCCAGGTGCGAAATATCTTTGATGCAGGGCCTTGGGCGGCGGCTCAAATTCCCAAAGACTGGTCGGTGAAGGTGAATCGATTTTGGATCGACTATACGCCTGACGGCACGATTGATCAGTTTTACTCTGATCTCTCGGTGCTAGATCAGGCGGGCGAGGAGATTGACCGGCAGACCATCCATGTGAATAAGCCGCTGCGGCACAAAGGCGTGACGCTGTATCAGGCCGACTGGTCGGTGGCGGCTTTGCGGTTTCGCCTCAACAACAGCCCGGTCTTGCAGCTGCCGATGGCTCCGCTAGAAGCTGGCGGTGGCAGGCTTTGGGGCAGTTGGCTCCCCACCAAGCCAGACCTGAGCGAAGGCATCTCGGTGGTGACTAAAGACTTGCAGGGAATTCTGCTGGTCTATGACATGCAGGGCAAGCTGATTGCCACCGTGCGGCAGGGCATGTCGGTGGATGTGAACGGCGTGACGCTGTCAATTGTTGAACTGGTGGGCAGTACGGGCTTGCAAATTAAGGCCGATCCAGGCATTCCGCTGGTCTATACGGGCTTTGGCCTGCTGATGCTGGGCGTGATGCTCAGCTATGTGTCGCACTCGCAGATCTGGGCGCTGCAAACCGCAGATAGCTTTTATTTAGGCGGCAAAACCAATCGGGCGCAGGTGACATTTGAGCGCGAGATGCTGACGCTGCTCGAACAGCTCGCGCCAGCAGCTCAGCCGATTGAAACTATTGGAACTAAGGTTTAAATGAGCTGCATGAGCCAGAAGGCTAGTCCGGCGCTGCCCAATGGCACGGTCAGATTATCAATCCCCAAATTTGAGCAGGCTTCTAGCAGAGTGGCGACAATAGCCACAGCTGCCGCAATCAGCCAGATTTGCCAGAGGTTGCCATAGACTGCCAGCAGCACCAGACTGCTAACTATCCAGCTCATGGCCAGCATCGTCAAGCTGCCCTCCCAGCTTTTTTGAATGCCGCCCAAATGGTACTGGTGTCGCCCCCAGCGCTGACCAATTAGCGCTGCAAAGCCATCTCCCCAGGTCATGATCAGCACGCCCAGCACGGCAAACTGCGGGGCGGTTTGCCAGAAGCAGGCGATCAGAACTCCAATGCTAACCGCGTAGAAAAACGTGCCCAGGCTTTTGCGCCCGACGCTGTTAATCCCCGGCAGCAGCGGCAGTCGATAGGAGAGCAGCGTCACCAGACTAAATAAAATCGACGCCCCAATGCCGACAGCCGCCGGAATTTGCAGCCACCAGGCCAACAAAATCACGTTGCCCGTGCCAATATGCACCACTTTGCGGATCACTTCTGGCTCAGCCAGTTTCCAGGCGCGCAGGCTGAAGGCCAAAAGCACCACGCAGCCTACCCAGGCGGCGGCAAGGCCAATCTGGAGCCAAACAGTCGGTTCTGTAAGCTGGGCGAACTGATCAAGCAACGGGAAATCCTGCAAAACTGTACTTTTACTCTAGAGGATCTTGCTCCTCTCTGAGCGGCAGTCTGGCGCGGCAAATCGATCCGATCCCCCTAACCCCCTTAAAAAAGGGGGAACCGGAATCAGAAATAGTTTGAAGTCCCCTTTTTGTAGGCGAAGCCTTCTCGAAGGGTCGAGAGATTTAAGAGATCTCTGTACAAGGTGGCCTCTCTGAGCAGCAGTCTGGCGCGGCAAATCTCTAGGAGTTCTATACTAATTGCTGTGAGATCCAATCTCTGTGAGATTCAAAGCCAAATCTAGGCAAAACTATCATGAAAGTAGCGGTGACAGGGGCAACCGGATTTGTTGGCAGTCGGCTAGTCGCAAGGCTGCAACAGGAAGGGGAGCAAATCTTGGTGCTAACCCGAAATCCGGCCAAAGCCGAGCGGCTGTTTCCGGCAGCAAATTTCCCTGGCGTCGAGATTTTGGCTTATCAGCCGTTGCAGTCAGGCGACTGGCAGAGCCAAATTTCGGGCTGTGATGCGGTGGTTAATTTAGCCGGAGCGCCGATTGCCGAGAGCCGCTGGACGCCAGAGCGCAAGCAGGAGATTCTGGAAAGCCGCACCGTGGGCACAGCCAAAATTGTCGAGGCAATTGCTCAGGCCAGCGCCAGACCCGCCGTGTTAATTAACAGCTCGGCTATCGGCTATTACGGCACCAGCGAAACGGCGGTGTTTGACGAAACGAGTCCAGCTGGGACAGATTTTCTGGCGCAGGTCTGCCAAGCCTGGGAGGCAGAAGCCGAAAAAGTGCGAGCTTCCGGCACGCGCCTAGTGATCTTGCGGACTGGGATTGTGATAGGTCAAGGT
>CASBQH010000031.1 GCA_949127695.1 Synechococcales cyanobacterium PMM_0073 | reverse complement strand
GATTACCGCCGTCATGCCTTACTACGGCTACGCCAGAGCCGACCGCAAAACCGCCGGACGCGAATCGATTACCGCCAAGCTAGTCGCCAATTTAATTACCGAAGCGGGCGCGAATCGCGTCTTGGCGATGGATCTGCATTCTGCTCAGATTCAGGGCTACTTTGATATTCCGTTTGATCACGTCTACGGTTCGCCCGTTCTGCTTGACTATCTGCTCAGCAAAAACCTCAGCGATATTGTGGTGGTTTCGCCTGACGTGGGCGGGGTGGCGCGGGCGCGTGCCTTTGCCAAAAAGCTGAACGATGCGCCGCTGGCGATTATCGACAAGCGGCGGCAGGCGCATAATGTGGCCGAGGTGATGAACCTGATTGGCGATGTGGCGGGCAAAACTGCTGTGCTGGTAGACGATATGATCGACACCGCAGGCACCATTTGCGAAGGGGCAAGGCTGCTGCGTAAAGAAGGAGCGCGTCAGGTTTACGCCTGCGTCACCCATGCGGTGTTTTCGCCGCCCGCCGTCGAGCGCCTCTCGACAGGGCTATTTGAAGAAGTGATTGTCACCAACACGCTGCCGATGGCCGAAGATCGTCAGTTTCGGCAGCTGACGGTGCTGACGGTGGCCAATCTGCTGGGCGAAACGATCTGGCGGATTCACGAAGATAGCTCAGTTAGCAGCATGTTTCGCGAATAGAGCAGTCGAGCTGCCAGATTCGCGATAGCCCAACCCAAGAACAACCCATAGCAAGGAGAATTCATGACCGCAGCCGATCCCGTAAAGGTAATGAAGCAGGAAGTAGGCCGAGCGGCAGCTAGCCGAGTTCAGTCAGGCAGCATTGTCGGGCTAGGCACAGGTTCCACAACGGCTTTCGCGATTCAGTTTTTGGGCGAGCGGCTGAAGTCCGGCGATCTCAAAGATATTAAAGGCGTCCCCACTTCGTTTCAGGCTTCGGTGCTGGCCAAGCAGTACGGAATTCCGCTGACGACGCTAGATGAAATCGAAAAAATTGACATTGCGATCGACGGAGCCGACGAAGTTGATCCGCAGAAAAACCTGATCAAGGGCGGCGGCGCGGCGCATACTCGCGAAAAGATAGTTGATAGTCTGGCCGATCTGTTTATTGTGGTGGTAGACAGCAGCAAGCTGGTCGAGAAGCTAGGCACCACCTTTCCGCTGCCGCTGGAAGTGCTGGCGCTAGCGATCTCGCCCGTCACCCGCGCGGTCGAGAAGCTGGGCGGCCAGCCAGAGCTGCGGATGGCAATCAAAAAAGATGGTCCAGTCATCACCGATCAAGGCAACATGATTATTGATGTCAAATTCACCGCAATTGACAATCCGGCTGAGCTGGAAAAGACCCTGAACAATATTCCCGGCGTGCTGGATAACGGCCTGTTTGTCGGCTTGGCTGACCTGATCTTGGTGGGCGAAGTCAAGGACGGTCAGCCCAGCGTTCGCGAAATCTAGCTCGGCATTGAACCCTCAGGCTGGCTTAGAGAAAGTATTGAGGCGACGCGCTAGCTCCTGCGTTTTCAGGCCATATTCCAGCGCCTCCAGCACCCGCACCACGCCGGTTGTATTGATCAGCTCCACCGACTTACCCAGCCGCTGAGCCGCCTGCATCGCCTTGTCGGTCAGCTTGTGGCTGGTGTAGCCCGTTAGCACCAGCGTCAGGTCAGCGTTGGCAATATGGGCTTCGGCCTGCTCGGCGATTTGAGGGCCAGCCTGAGCTGTACACCAAACCAGCGTGACGCTAGCCTCGCGCAGCCGATTGCGGACGGCGGTTTCGAGCCGGTCATGGCCACCAAAAATTACGACTTTGCCTTGCAATTGACTGTAAGGATTGGGGCGCTTCTCGGCGCTGCGGTGGCGGATGCGCGGCTGGACGTTGGGCGTATGTTCCACCTTGGCGCGGTTTTCCATCGCCTTGCTGTAGATGTAGCCCAGCGTCTGCTCATGACTGCCGCGCAGCCTTGCCACCGGGCCCTCTTCGCTGTAGGCGTTAATTTGCTGAATCAGCGCTTCCACGATAGCTTCGACGGCTCCAATTGCCTTGAGATCAGGCAAATGGCCGCGAATCGCAATGGCAGCATCGGTGGCGCTAAAAAAGTCGGTCTGCTCGGCAATCATCTCTAGCAGGTCGGTTTTCAGCCCCTGCCGCCAGCGATTCGTTTGCTCGGCCAGTCTGGTATCTAGCAGCCGTTCTTCGTTCAGCACCATCTGCCGATCGACCGTTTGAGCCGCTAATATTGGCGCTTCCTCAATGCCCTGGCGCAGAGCAGTGGCCTTTTCGGCTAATTTTTGCTGAGTTGGACTTTCACAGTTTTCGGCGGCTAATGATGCCAGCATCATTTCCACCTCGCTCAGCAGCGGCTCTAATTTGGCCTGGGAGAGTAAATCTTGTACCGAGTCTTCTAGATTATCCAAGTCAGAAATGTCCATAACGCGCAACTACGATAGATTGAATGAGGCAACCGGCGCTTGGCCGGTAAGCCTAGCCTATAGATTATCCAGATTAACGGGTTTTGATGATCATTCGCGCTGCTTCTCACCCCGCAAAAGCTATGCAGTACCGCAGATTTGGTCGAACCGAGCTGTCGATGCCGATGTTTTCCTGTGGCGGAATGCGCTACCAGTACAAATGGCAAGACCTGCCACTGAGCGAAATTCCGGCTGACAACCAGGCCAACCTGGAGTCTACGATTCGGCAGGCGCTGGATCTGGGGATTACCCATATCGAGACGGCCAGAGGCTACGGCACATCTGAGCTTCAGCTGGGGCAAATTTTGCCAAAGCTGCCGCGTGAACAGCTGATTGTCCAAACCAAGGTTTCGCCCACCGCCGACCCGCAAGAGTTTCGGCGCAGCTTCGAGCAGTCTTTGCAAAACCTGCGGCTGGACTCTGTAGATCTACTAGGGCTACATGGTATTAACAACCCCGATACGCTCAATTATAGTATTCGCCCCGGCGGCTGTTTAGATGTGGCGCGCGAACTTCAGGCGGCGGGGCGGGTCAAGCATATTGGCTTTTCGACCCATGCCCCCACGGCAATTATTTTGCAAACGATTGCGACCGGCCAATTTGACTATGTCAACCTGCATTGGTACTACATCAATCAGCTCAACTGGCCTGCCATTGAGGCTGCAACCCAGCAGGATATGGGCGTCTTTATCATCAGCCCGTCTAATAAAGGCGGCTTGCTCTATCAGCCTTCGCAGCGGCTGCTTGACCTCTGCGCCCCGCTTAGCCCGATGGTCTTTAACGACCTGTTCTGCCTCAGCCATGCCCAGGTTCATACCTTGAGTCTGGGGGCGGCGCGTCCAGAGGATTTTGCCGAACATCTGAAAACGCTAGAACTGCTGGATCAAGCTGAGGAAGTTCTGCCACCGATCATCCAGCGATTAGAGCAGGCGGCGATGGAACGACTGGGCAAAGACTGGGTGAAAACTTGGCGTCTGGGCTTACCAGATCTAGAGCAAACGCCGGGACGGATGAATCTGCCGGTGATTCTCTGGCTGCGAAATCTGGCGCTGGCCTACGACATGATTGACTATGGCAAAATGCGCTACAACCTGCTGGACAACGGCGGCGACTGGTTTCCGGGTAGCCAAGTCAAGCCCGTTGACCCGCTGGAGCTGAACCTTGCCTTGGCCAATAGCCCCCATGCCGCCAAAATTCCGCAGCTGTTGCAGGAGACGCATCAGCTCTTGGGCGGCGAGGCCGTTCAGAGGCTTTCTCAGTCAGATTAGCTTCAGCCGCTTCAGCCTAGACAAGTTAAGCCATTTTCCCGGAGGTGAGATAAAATAGAACAAGCGAACTATCATGAACTGCCATGAATCTCTTCGAGCGCCTGCGGGATGCGTTTGGGTTAGTGGATGAATATGACGAGTACGAAGAGTATGAGGACGAAGCTGAACCAGAACCGGCTCAGGCCAATCCGCAGGGCAGTCCACGCCGCAGCAACGTAATCGGCCTGCCCGGTCTGCAAATGGAAGTGATGCTAATGCAGCCGCGTCTGTTTGAAGAAGCGCCTCAGGCGGTGACGGCTCTGCGCGAGCGCAAGTCTGTGGTGCTAAACCTGACGCAGATGGAGGCGGATCAGGCGCAGCGCTGTGCCGACTATGTGGCGGGTGGCGTGTTTGCCATGGACGGACATCAGCGGCAGCTTGGCCCGAATATTTTTCTGTTCACGCCCAACTTTGTCCAAATTACGCCCGCCTCGACGCCAGAACCTGCGGCTCAGCAGAATCCCTGGCAGGCTCCAATCTCGGCTCAAAACTGGTCAGCCCAGCCAGAGCGGCGCTGATGCTGGATGATTGCATCTACCTAAAATCTGGCTAAAGCCCGACCAACCGCTGGGGCTGGGTTGCTCTGGTCAGTCTAATTCTGGCTCCTGTCAGCAGATGCAAGCGACTCAAGAAAGCTCCCGAAAACTGAGAGGCCAACCCTTCAATCGGCCAGCCCTCATGCAAAACAATCTCTGCCTCTGCGGCCAGCGACTCGCCCCACTGCTGCAATTCCCAGCCATAGCGATCGAGGTTAAACAGCGTTAGCTGCGTGGCTCCGAGCTGGAGACTGCCTGCCTCGCCAGATGAAACCAGATGCAGGCTGCTGAGGCCAGAGCGCTGGCTGAGTGCCGCCGTAATTTGCAAAATACCGTCTTGCTCGGCGGTCAGCTTGAGCAGCTCTGGTTTGGCGGCCAGATGAGCGGCCAGAGGAGAGGTGAGCTGAGCCGCCAGCTGAGCCTGCTCAATCTGAGTCGGTAAGGCTGATAG
>CASBQH010000030.1 GCA_949127695.1 Synechococcales cyanobacterium PMM_0073 | reverse complement strand
GCCACCACATCTGCGTGGGCATCCTGCGAAGTCAGGATCAAAATCGGCGTCCGACAGCCCTGCGCCCGGAGCCGCCGACAGACCTCAATGCCGTTTAAGCTGGGCAGCAAAATATCTAGCAGGATCAGGTCATAGCTCCACTGAGCCGCCAGCTCTAGCCCCACAGAGCCATCTGCAACCGCATCGACTGCGTAGCGATGCTGCGAGAGAGTGGCACAGAGCAGTTCACTAATCGCCAGATCATCCTCTACTAGCAGAATTTTCATACGGTTCGCCCCTAGCAACATCCACCCCAGAGAACAGCCTTGATTAAATCATGCTTCTGACAAGCTTCGCTCGAAGAGAATACAGCAGAATACCTAATGCCGCTAGATTTCGCCGCTATTTTTTTAGATTTAGCTCCGGCTCAACTCAGCTGCTACACCAACCGCTACACCAACCGCTACACCAACCGCTACACCAACCGCGTCAGCTGCACCCGATAGCGGTCTTTCTTGGTGACGGCAACTTCGCCGATTTCTAGCCGCCCCTTCCCTCGAATCGCCACTAAGTCTCCGGGCTTGAGCGCATGGCTGGACTGAGTAATTTCCTTCCAGTTGACCCGCACCTCTCCCGCCGAAATTAAATCAGTCATTTTGCTGCGCGACATGCCAAACCCGGCTGAAGCCACTGCATCTAGCCGCATTGAGGCTTCCACGGTGGTCATTTCTTTTTTCTTGGGTTCGCGCAGCTTCAGCTCGCTGCGATCAATCGGCTGGGTTTTGACCGGCACGGAGCGCACCTGCGTCAGGCTAATCGTCAGAAATTCGGCCAGTTCTGGCACCACAATCGCCTGTGCGCCGCGCTCGCCCAGCACCAGAATATCGCCCGCCTTCTCGCGGACAATTCCGGTTCCCAGCATCGCCCCCAGAAAGTCGCGGTGGCTGGCCGGGTCAAACAAAAAGTTGCCAGCAATTTCTAGCGCCGCAATTGCCACCTGCGACTCGTCGAGCGGGATCTCGGCGCGAGCAATTGCCAGCCGCTGCCGCTCTGCCTGCGGATAGCCGCCCCAGGCCAAATACTGCAAGTCTGTGAGCCGCGCAAACATCCGCTGGGCATCGGCCAATTCAGGCGGCGACAAAAAATCGGTGCAGACCACCTCCCAGGTTTTCAGCGCCTGCTCGGCTTGATCCAGCACCCGCGCGGCAGCTTCGCGGTTTTCAATCGATTTGAGCAGATCTTCTCTGGGCAGCATGGCAGAATTTTACGGGGACGCATCTCATATTTTATCGAGTTTCTTGGTGATTCACTTTGTCGTGATTCACAGCTGTTCGCTGTCGCAGCGAGGCCATGCTATACAGCACCAAAGCCGCCCAAATCAAGCCAAAGCTAATCAGATGCGTCTGGGTGAACGGCTCGCGATAGAGAAAAACGCCCAGCACCAGCTGAATGCTGGGAGCCATATACTGAAAGAACCCCAGCGTCGCCAGCTTCAGGCGCTTGGCCGCATTGTTAAACCAGAGCAGCGGCATGGAAGTAATCACGCCACAGCCAATAAACAGCAGGTTCAGGCTCCAGCCCTGGCTCCAGTGCCCCGTCCCCGTGCTTGACCCATAGGCCAAAATTGCAATCGCCAGCGGCGTAATCAGCAGCGTTTCAACCGCCAAACCCGCCATCGGCGCAACCTGAGTCACTTTCCGCAGCAGCCCATAAAAGGCAAAGGAAACCGCCAGCGCCAGCGCAATCCAAGGCACCGCGCCAAACTGCCAGATAAAATAGCCAACCCCCACCGCCGCCAGCGCCACCGCCAGCTGTTGCAGTTGATCGAGCCGCTCTTTGAGAAACAAAAACCCTAGCAGCACGCTGACCAGTGGATTAATAAAATAGCCAAGGCTGGTTTCAATCACCCGGTCAGTATTCACCGCGTAAATATATAGCCCCCAGTTAAAGGCCAGCAGCAAGGCCGTCAGCAGCAGCACCCGCAGCTTTTGGGGCTGCCAGACAGCGCGAAACTCGGCGTGGCGGCGCTGGAGCCAGAGCAAACCGCATAAAAACAAGGCCGACCAGAGAATTCGGTGGCTCAATACCTCGACCGCCTGCACCTGGGCAAAAAACTTCCAGTAAATGGGCAGCAGTCCCCAGGTTCCGTAGGCCAGAATGGCGTAGAGCGGGCCTGCTTCTAATTGGGTGATGCGATTCAAAATGGTGACAAACTGGAAAGCGACAGGCCGTAGACCATCACAGTAGCGCAACCCACCCGCAGTTGACAGCTCTGGCAACAGATTGACGGTTAGGATGCGAAGACGGACAAGGGGCGAGAAACAGCGGATGATTCATGTCTGAAGCATTCTGGCAGCTATACAGTCTGAGTCCAGCTTTGCCAGCACAGGTTGTACCCAGATTCAGAGCAGATTGTCACGATGCCGCGATCCGAAACCATTAGCCGCACCCAGTATCCTCAGCTGCCGCGCCATCCGCTGATTATTTGTGCGGCGCTGCTGCAAAACCCAGCCAACTTGGGCAGTCTTTGCCGCACGGCAGAAGCCTTTCGCCTAGAGTCGCTGCTGCTGCCAGATTTGGCCATCGCCAGCAGCCATCCGTTTCGCAATCCAGCCGCCTCGACGCATCTCTGGCAGCCGATGCAGGACTGTCTGCCTGAGCAGTTACCAGCTTGGCTAGAGCAGATGCAGCAGGCGGGCTATGCGGTGATTGCCCTAGATGCCAACCCTGAAGCAACGCCGCTAACTCACTTTAGGTTTCCGCTGCGCTCGGTTCTGCTGCTGGGGCAGGAGCTAACTGGCATTCCGGCTCCGCTGCTGGCGCTGGCCGATCAGGCGGTGACCATTCCGCAGTTTGGCCTAGTTGAGTCGCTGAACGTACAAACCGCAGCAGCAATTGCGGCCTATGAATATACGCGGCAGCATGGAATGGAAGCTTAAACCGCTATGGCCGCTCTGCGGCTTGCAGAATGCCTAGCGTAGAAATTAGGCCAATGAAATGAGCCATGATCGTATTGGTGTTGGCCTGCACCACAAAAATATCGAGCGGGTTAATGAAGCGCTGAATATTGCCGCTAAAGATGCCGATGCCCTGAGCAAACGACTTGGCCACCAGCGAGCCGACAATCGCCTGCGCCCCCAAAATCGTCAGCAGCATGCCGATCAGGTTAATCCCCAAGCCGATATAGAGAATTCGCACCACCTCGGCTCGATTGGGGCGATCGGCGGGAGATTTGAGCTTGCGGGCAATTCGCGTGTAGCGATAGGCCCAGTAGGCCGCGCCAAACAGCACCAGCAAGCCCAACACGGCCAAAAACAGCCCTGCCCCGGTGCCGGGATTGACGCCGCTCGTGGGAACCTGCGTGGGCAGCCCGCCCGGAAACTGCTGGACTGGAGGGGCAGTAGCGCCAAAGCTGCCCGCCGCAAACAGCAGCACAATGGAGGAAACCACCGCCAACACAATCTGAATCCAAAAGCTGACCCAGCCGCCAAGCCGAAAGGCGGTGACAACCCGGCGCAGGGCAGGCGGCAAAGAGTAGGAGTCGGTTTGGTTGGCCATAGGGTTATCCGGCAGAGCGAGGCAAATGCTGCTGAAGCGATCTGTCTGTACGATACCACTTCAGCCAGATCTAACGCTGTCCTAGCCCTGAACTGCGCGTCGCCGCCAGTAAACAGCCAGAGCGCTCAACCAGAGCAATCCTATCACTCCGGCCAGCGGATTGCCGTCAATGCCAGTCAGCCAGTCAGGAACAGTTTGGTTCAGCTTGGCTAAATCGCCCACTTTAAATAAATAGTAGCCCCAGATTAAACCTGCGTGAAATCCAATCGGCAGCGCCAGCCGTCCGGGGCGCGTGGTCAGGCTATCGGAAGTCCGGCGCTGGCTTTGGGTGGAGCGCTTCATCCAGACCAAAATTAAGCCCAGCAGCAGCAGCCCCGGACGATGCCAGCGGGGGCAGCGACCGACCACCACCGACAGCCGCAGGGGCGGTGTAATCG
>CASBQH010000029.1 GCA_949127695.1 Synechococcales cyanobacterium PMM_0073 | reverse complement strand
GCAAGGTGCCCGACTACTGGCAGGCGATTCGGGACGTGCTGCTGGGCAAAGTCAAGAACGTGCAGATTCCCGGTCACGAGGTCGCACCTGGCATTTATACCGGACTAAATGTCGCCGTCAACTGGGACAAAGTGCATATTGAAGGACCAGTCTATATTGGCGGCATGACGCGGATCGAAGACGGAGCGCGGATTATTGGCCCGTCAATGATTGGCCCTAGCTGCCATATTTGCAGCAACGCCACCGTCGATAACAGCGTCATTTTTGAATATTCGCGCTTGGGGGCAGGCGTGCGGTTGGTAGATAAGCTGGTGTTTGGCCGCTACTGCGTTGATAAAACCGGCGCAGCAATTGACGTGCAGGCCGCAGCGCTGGATTGGCTGATCACCGACACGCGCCACAGAATTCCTGCCAATCCACCCGCCGAGCATCGGGCGATTGCTGAGCTATTGAGCATTGACGGCAAGTAAATTGGCAGCAGGCGACTATGAGGTCGCCGCCTGCTCAACCTGCGTTTCGGCAAACTGGATGATATCCTGACGCGGATCGACAAATACCGCTTTCACATCCAGCCGATCGCCCGGTTCAATATCGCGGTTAAACCGCATCGCCATTTCTAGCCCCAAATCTTCCAGCAGCACCAGTCCCAGGTTTTCATGCTCCCGCAGCCAGCGCAGCATCAGGGCATGCCAGGTTTCGGTCGGGCGGCGGCGCAGATATTCTAGGCTCCAATAGCGGTTGGTTTGGCGCTCGACAATCGTAGCTTCGTAGGCGGTGTTGCCCACAGCTTGAATCAGCTCTTTGGTGTGATCCAACGAAAACGGCAGCGGCTCACCGCGCAGATGCGCCTTAATTTGGAAATGCGCCAGCAGGTCAGCGTAGCGGCGAATGGGTGAAGTCACCTGCGTGTAGGTGTCCAGCCCCAAACTCGCGTGCCGCACCGGCGTCGTTCCGACCTCGCTGCGCGGCATACAGCGGCGAATCGCACAGTAGCGCACTGGACCCGGTTCCAGTCTCAGCAGCTCTTCTTCTGAAGGCAGCTCTGGCTGAGGCTGACCGCGAAACGGTACAGGTAAACTATGCGCTTCGCCGTAGCGGCCAGCCACTTCGCCCGCCAGGATCATCATTTCGGCCACCAGCGTCCGCGCTCTAGAGTCTTCGATCAGCGAGATCGTCACCTCATCAGCTTCTACCTTAACGACCGACTCTGGCATATGAATGCTGATTGCGCCCTGAGCGCGCCGCCAGTCTGCACGCCGCTTTGCCCAGCTGCTGAGCGCCTCTAGCTCTAGCTCCGCCTCTATGCCTAGCTCCAGCATCTCGTCTACGTCCTCATAGGTGAGGCGATAGGTGGGCTTGATCAAGCTGGCACAAATCTGATAGTCCTGAATGCTGCCCGTCTCGTCTAACATCACGCCAAAGCTGAGGGCAGTGCAAATTTGCCCCTGATTTAAGCTCATGGGTCCAGTGGCCAACTCCGACGGAAACATCGGAATCATGCCGGTGGGCAGATAGATCGTAGTGCAGCGGCGGCGAGCTTCCAGATCTAGCGGATCGCCGGGAGTCACCCAGCGGGTCGGGTCGGCAATATGAATCCAGAGCCGCTGACCTGCGGGCAGAAACTCGACGCTGAGGCCATCATCAATTTCGCGAGTGCTCTCGTCGTCAATTGTGTAGACCTTGAGCTGGGTCAGGTCAAGCCGCGATTGATCGGGGTCGGGCGGCGGATCTGAAAGCCAGAGATGAGCCATATCAGCAACCCCGTGAGAGAACTGAGTCGAGATCTGAGCGCGGCGCAGCGCCAGATTTTCATGCGGACTCCAGATGCCCAGATCGACCAACAGGTGAAAGGCATCCGGCGGCGTGCCGGGTCGTTTAAGTGCCGTCAGCGTTTCGATCGCCGCGAGCCGGTGGCTAGACTCCTCTCGAAACAGCGCATATTTCTCTAGGCCGTCGAGCCGCAGCCGATCGCTGGGCTGCCATTCTGTTGGCTCACCCGCCAGCGCCTGCTGCATCCGCGCCAAAAAGCCCTGCCATTCCTGCTGCCGCAGCGCCTCCTGCTCGCTCTGGTGCTTGAGTTCAGCCACCTGGGTGGCCGGACGCGGCTCATAGTGATCGCCCTTCTGCTTGAAGTAAAGCCGATCTTCAGAGAGTAAATAGTATGCCGCATAGCAGAGCGCCGGACTTTTCTCGGAAAACAGCAGCAGCGCCATGCCTGCTGGATCAACCGACTCGCTATCTTCGACTAACAGCTCCCAAGCGACTTCCAGGCTATCTAGATCCAGATAGGGCTGAATCTCCTGCCAAAATCCAGCGATCTGGCTGGGCTTGTAGTCTCCGGCAATTTCATAGCTAATCTGACGCGGATGCAGCGTTTGCGGATGGCTACGCTCATCCAGCACAACCCAGTTTTTCTTGCCTTCCGGGCGATCCACCACGCCCAAGCGACGCGGACGATCGCTGCCCGGATCGCCCTGGAGACGAAATTCGACTAAAGTTCCCTTCTCCATGCAGCAATGGCACTCGGCGACAGGTGGGCGATGGGGCGCGTCTTGCAGATTTGAAGCGTCTCATGAAGCGCCCCAGGTTCGACTAGAAAGATAGCTTAACCTTCGCGGTTGATGAACGGCAGCAAGGCCAAAATCCGCGCCCGCTTAATCGACTGGGTCAGATCGCGCTGCTGCTTGGCGGTGAGGCCGCTGATCCGCCGAGGCAGAATTTTGCCGCGCTCGGTGATAAATTTGCGGAGCAGATCGACATCTTTGTAGTCAATCGGATCACCGGGCTTAATGGGGGAAACGCGCTGGCGAAAATAAGACATGGAACAAAATCCTAATTTGGTTTACAACTTCAGGTCATGGACAAAACGCAGCTCGCAAAAGCTGAACCATTCAGGCTGTGCTGATCTAGAGATCTAGGCTGAAAGCCAGAAAAGCCGCCAATAGTAAACGCTTCAAAGCAAACTTATGTAATGTGATCAATCAAGCCTTACTTGATTTCTTTGTGAGCGGTGTGCTTGTTACAGTGGGTGCAAAACTTGCTCAGCTCTAGACGGTTGGTGGTGGTGCGACGATTTTTGCTGGTGGTGTAGCGCGAAACGCCCGTCGAACGCTTGTCGGGGTTCGTGCGGCATTCGGTGCATTCCAGCGTAATCGTAATTCGATTTCCTTTCTTAGCCATTTTTCTTAGCCATTAAAAATTTAGCTCGCAAATTAGGTCTTTTCAGACACAGTCTCCAATTATTTCACAGCCACTCGCAGATCTGCAAACTTATTTGAGAAAATGCTAAAGAGTTAATGCTAAGTGACTGAATTATTGTGCCAATGGATGCAGAGCAATTGGGGCGGCGTTCGGCCAAGCACAGGCTGAAAGGCAAAGCAAAGCAGCAGTTTGGGGGCAAATGCGCCTACTGTGGCGCTAGGTCGCAGTCGCTGACGCTCGATCACATTGTGGCGCGTTCGCAGGGCGGCTTAGATGTCAGGTCAAATCTCGTCGCGGTCTGTCAGCGCTGTAACCTCAGCAAAGGCAGCCGTCCGCTCTGGGACTGGTGGCAAGCGTCGGCCTGCTGGGATGAGCAGCGGGCGCTCCAGCTAGCTGCGACGGTTTTGCAGTGCCAGATTAAGGCCAGAAGCAAGCAGGAAACCTATGACTGAAACCCATGACTGAAACCTATGACTAAATCTATGACTAAACCCGCCTCACCGCTCACGCATCTCGACGCGCAAGGCCAAGCGCAGATGGTCGATGTTTCGGCCAAAGTTGCTACAGTTCGCGTCGCAGTCGCCGCTGGACAGGTACGGATGCGCCCAGAAACCCTAGCCGCGATTCAAAACGGCGACGCACCCAAAGGAGACGTGCTGGGCACCGCTCGCCTAGCCGGAATTATGGCCGCGAAGCAAACCGCCAACCTGATTCCGCTCTGCCACCCGCTGCCGATCCAAAAAGTTGAGGTGCAGATCACGCCCGACCTCGATCTCCCCGGCTACCAGATTCAGGCCGAGGTGCGGATTAAGGCAGAAACTGGCGTGGAAATGGAGGCACTCACCGCCGTTTCGGTAGCGGCTCTGACGCTGTATGACATGGCCAAAGCGCTGGAAAAATCGATGCAGATCGAGGCAATCCGGCTGGTTTCAAAAACCGGCGGCAAGTCGGGCGACTATCTGGCCTGAGCTGTTCCTAAGCCTCAATCAATCGAAATTGACTGTGGCGCATTGCCGTTGTGAGTCGGGGCTGTACCTATAGAAATGCCTTTCTGCGTTAGCCAAGACTTGACTGGCTCTTCGGCCAAATTTAGCCGCAGCAAGCCTGAGGCAAAGCCACCTAAAAAGGCAATCGGGTAGCCAGCGAGTTCTTTAATCACCGGGGTAAGTTCATCGAAAAACATAGTAAACCTAGTTAAAGCATCATTATGAATGTCGCTTTAGATCCTAGCGCACCAACTCTGACAAGCAACCTGCCACGCCTGACTTTAACCCTCGAACTCTCTAACCCTCGAACTCTCTAACCCTCGAACTCTCAATCTTCGACTCTGCTGCGGAGTGCCTTCAGCTGGCCGCGTTTTACTTTGCGGTCAACGCGCTTTTGGCGAGCGCTGTAGCTGGGCTTGCTGGGCTTGCGCGGTTTGGGTAGCGTGATGGCGCTTCTGATTAACGCTTTGAGGCGGCTTAGGGCTTCTTCGCGGTTTTGCTCTTGGCTGCGGTGCTCCTGCGCTTTAATCACAATCACGCCATCTTTGGTAATCCGCTGGTCGCTAAATTGCAGCAGTCGCTCTTTGTAGCGTTCGGGTAGAGAAGATGCGGCAATATCAAACCGCAGATGAATGGCGCTGGCAACCTTGTTCACGTTTTGGCCACCTGCGCCTTGGGAGCGGATGGCGCTGGTTTCAATTTCGTGAGTCGGAATCGAGACGGTGTTGGAGATTTGCAGCATGGCCAAAGATCAGCGCTCCCTTGACGCTAGCATAAAAGCCAGTCTAGCCCTCTCGTCTTCTAGCTTCAGCCACCGCGCCCAATAGCCAGCAGCTTCTGGGCAGGCGCTTCAGCCACTGGCATCACCGACAGCCGATTGCCTGGGCGCACCACCCAAAGTTCGTCGGCTGAGAACATCTGCCGCAGGGCGTCAAGCGAGATCAAGCTAGGAAAGCGCTCGACATACTCAACTTTGACGGTCTGCCAGCGGGGTTTCTCAGGCGTTGATTTGGCGTCATAATATTTGCTGCTGGCCTCAAACTGCGTCGGGTCAATCAGATTCGGCTGGGCAATCTGCATTAGTCCGGCAATGCCGGGAGGCTGAATATTGGAATGATAGAAAAACGCCAGATCGCCCACCTGCATTTCGCGCAGGAAGTTGCGCGCCTGGTAGTTTCGCACCCCGTCCCAGATTGTGAAGCGGTCGCGCTGCAAATCTTGCAGACTATAGACTTCTGGTTCAGATTTCATCAACCAATAGGGCATAGTGTTGCAGTCACTGAGAAGTCACTGAGATAAACTGCTGTAGGATTCTACTGCCAGAAATTGGTGTCCAGCAGAGCTCCTAGATCACGGCTAAACGGCCAAGCTGAGGGCAACAGGGCATCAGGGTAGCCTGCGCGCACCACCAGCAATGCATCATCAGCAATTACATCAAACAGTTCACTCAGGTAAGGCTTGAGGTTAGGCGATTGAGTCAGCAGCCGTCTCAGCGCATTGCGCTGGGTCTGAATCGTCGCTTGCCAGCCGCGATAGTAGTCGGGTATCGCCACATAGCACCGCTTGAGAATATGAGCCAACAAGACTTCTAGCCGATTTTCTAGCTCCCGCCGCTCTGATTTGCCCAAGCCCTCCATTTCCTCAATTAAGTTCTCCCAGTCGAGAGCGCTGACATTTTGATCTTTTAAGTGAGCAATTGTCGCTGCAATCCACTGAGCAAAGTCGCGGTCGTAGAGCTGCTGGAGTTGAATTGAAGTCATGGCTGGCCTGGATCTCGCTGTCTCTTACAGTGGACTATTGTCTATCGTAATGGTTTCTATTGTGCTGGTTTCTATCGTGCTGGTTTCTATCGTGCTGGTTTCTATCGTGCTAAGTTTCTGCTATGGGCAAAGCTCTAGCTCAACGGGGTCAAAGAGCAGGTTCACCCATCTAGGCTTAGGCGGCAAGCGCTACATTGGGACACCAAAGCAACCGACCTTCTCTGTCTATCAGCTGAGGGCGGGCGAATATCAGCTAGAGCAGTTTCACGACTGTGAACCAATTGTCTCAGGCGTTTTCCCAGCGCTACAGCTCAGCCTTGAGCAGATTTTGGCCGCGTTGGGCAGCTTCTGAGCCGTTCAAGCCACGATAGTGCCAATTACGGCTGCTGTCTGGGCTACTGTTTTGTGGGTGGGTTGGCAGTAAACTGGCGATGATTTCACCGTAGATTCAGTTGATTCATCAATCCTATGGCATACCTGAATTTGACCCTCCAAGCATGTTGAGATTTGCTTCTGTTCTACTGGGACAAACTTTGCTAGGGCAAACGGGGCTGGTTCTAGATTTTTCCAAAATTGTGCCCAGCATTCCGTTTATTTTGCAGGGCATCTTTATCACCCTGGCCTTCACGCTGGTCTCAGCCGTGATTGGCTTTACCTGGGGCACGATTCTCTCAATTTTCAAAATTTCTAACATCAAGCCGCTGAAGTGGTTTGCCGATTTCTACACCTCAATTTTTCGGGGCACGCCGCTGATTTTGCAGCTGGCGATCATTTACTACGCGACGCCGCAGATAATAGGCTACGCTATTCCAGCCTTTCAGGCAGGCGTGATTGCCTTTGCGCTTAACTCAGCCGCCTACAGCTCAGAGACGATCCGGGGCGGCATTTTAGCCGTCGATAAAGGGCAGCGCGAAGCCGCCATGACTCTGGGTGTTTCCTACCCGCTGTTTATGTGGGACATTATTCTGCCGCAAGCCTTCAAAAATATTTTGCCAGCCTTGGTGAATGAAAGCATTGCCCTTTTAAAAGACTCCTCGCTGGTGTCAACGATTGGGACGCAAGATCTAATGCGGCGCGCCGATATTGTCAGAGCCGAAAAGTTTATCTACTTCGAGCCGTATCTTTTTGTGGGCTTGATTTACTACGTGATGATTACTGGCTTTACGCTAGTGGCACAGCGACTTGAGTTAAGGATGCGAAAAAGTGATTAGGACTGAATTTCTCTGCAAATCGTTCGGCAAGCTAGATGTTCTCAAAGATATCTCGACGAATATTGATAAAGGCGAGGTCGTAGCCATTATTGGCCCATCTGGCAGCGGTAAATCAACCTTTCTACGCTGCTTAAATCTGCTAGAGTTTCCCACGCGAGGCCGAGTCTATATTGACGAAATTGATATTACTTTACCCAAAACCGACATCAAAAAAGTGCGGCAAAACATGGGGATGGTGTTTCAGCATTTCAACCTGTTTCCGCATAAAACCGTGATGCAGAACGTCACCTATGGCCCCTGCAAGGTGAAGAAAATGCCGGAAGCCGAAGCCAAACAGCTGGGGCTAGATCTACTGACGAAAGTGGGGCTAGCCGAAAAAGCGGATATCTATCCGTCGCGGCTGTCGGGCGGGCAGAAGCAGCGGGTGGCCATTGCCCGGGCGCTGGCCATGGAGCCAGCCGTGCTGCTGTGCGATGAAATCACATCGGCACTGGACCCCGAGCTGGTCGGTGAAGTGCTGCGCGTGGTGGAAAGCCTGGCCACCGAAGGCATGACACTGCTGATGGTGACGCACGAAATGAGTTTTGCCCGCAAGGTCAGTGACCGCGTGATCTTCATGCACCAGGGCCGTGTGCATGAAATGGGGCCACCTGCCGAGGTATTCGGCAACCCGCAAACGCCGGAACTCAAACAGTTTTTGTCGTCACTTCACGATTGATTTCAACAAAATGTATTCTGCATTAGT
>CASBQH010000028.1 GCA_949127695.1 Synechococcales cyanobacterium PMM_0073 | reverse complement strand
TGAGACGGTACATCCAGGAACAAGGGAGCGAGGAAGAGCAATCGAGAGTCAAGCAATTGAAGCTATTTCCTCTTTCTTAGATACCCCGCAGCTTGCTGCGGTTGGGTTATTCATTCAAGCATAATTGATTCAAGCATACAATCAGCCAGATCGGTTTACCGTGATCTTGACGCTCAGTTAGGTTGATGTATTGTTGAGGCATAGCTTCTGTTCATTCTGCTTTACGACTCATGGAAGATTCGGGTTCTTCAAATGATGCCGCACAGCAGTTTATGCAAACCTGGTCTGAGGCAGGCACTCAGGCGCTCAAAGGCTGGTTTGACCTGATGGGAGTGGCGGCTGAGCATTCGGCGGGTCATCCGGCTGGGCATTCAGCAGCCCAGCCCCAGTCTCCGCCAGTCTCCCAGCAGGTGGCCAGCTATCAGGAGCTGCAATTTCATCTGCTCAAGCTCTCATACAACACTTGGCTAGATCTCTGGCCGCAGCTGGAAACTGGCGTGAACTGGCAAACTGCATTAGAGCAATATAACCAGAAGCTGCGCGATCAGGTGGCCGCATTCTCGGCAGGTCGCCATAAAACCAATCTCAACAGCGCAGAGCTATGGCAGATCTATAGCCAAGAGATGCAAAAGCTGACTCAGCGGCTGAATGCGCTGGGAGCATCCATTCAGCCGCTGAGTCAGACTGCGAACAGCAGCAGCAGCCAGCCCTGGATTGAGCTGAACAATCTTTACTGGAACCTGCTCTACGAGAAAAATCCGATCAATCTGGCGCAGATGCCGCTCTTGGGGCCAAGCCGCGACTTTAACCATAAGCTGGCGGCAGCCTCCGAGGCTTGGGCGAAGCTCTATCCGGCTAGCCTTGACTATCAAATGCTGCTGACTGAAATTCAGATTAAAGCCTTTGAAGCGCTGATGCCAGAGCTGATTGCGCTGGCCAAAAAAGGCGAAACGGTGCAAGACTGGCAGCAGTTTCAGCAGCTCTGGGGGCGCACGGCAGATCAGGTGTTTGAGCAGGCGTTTTGCTCAGAGGCCAATCTGAAAATCAGGGGCAAGTTCTTAAACGCAGTGAATCGCTATAAGCTGCACCAGCAAGAGCTGATGGAACTTTGGATGAAGAGCCTGAACATGCCGCTTCGCAGTGAAGTAGACGAAATGCACAAGAGCATTTATGAGCTGCGAAAAGAGCTGAAGAGCCTGAAAAAAAGGCTAGCCAAATCTGACGCGCAGACCACGCCCTAAAATTCTAGCCAGACGAGACCTATGCTGCCGTTTCAAATGATCCAGAGCTTTGAGGAAGTGCTTGAAAGCTATGCTCAGGTTGCCAAAAAGGCAGTCAAAGGCATGGAAAGCCTCGGGCAACTGCGCGAGGAAGATATTAAAATTGGCGTGACGCCGAAAGAGGTGGTCTATCGTGAGGATAAAGTTGTTCTCTATCGCTTCTTACCAACGAGAGAACAACCTGCTGAACGCCCAAAGATCTCAATTCTGATCGTCTATGCCTTAATCAATCGCCCGTTCATGGTCGATTTGCAGCCTGATCGGTCATTGGTGGCCAATCTGCTAAAGCTGGGGCTAGATATATACCTAATTGACTGGGGCTATCCCAATCACGCCGACCGCTGGCTGACGCTGGATGATTATATTAATGGCTATATTGAACAAGAGGACTTCTTTAAAATCAATGAAAAATTATGGCCAATTAAGATTGGCCAGCAGGATTGAGCGCCTAAAAACTGCAAGCTAAAGTGCCGGAGATTCGCAGGGAATCGCGTTCGGAAAATTCAGCATCTCGCCCAGTGAAAAACAGACAAACGGATTTTCGGGCACGGGCGGACTGCCAGCCGCCACCCAGAGCAGCAGCTTGTCTGCATCATAAAGCCCCTGACGCAGAGAACCGTTGCCGCCGGGACTAGCATCATCATCAAACAGATCAAACGGGCTAGCCACCAGCGTATTTGGATTCACCCGGTCGCGGCCAATTTTGGCCATAGCTGCCGGATCAATCCTGCCGTGAAAAGTCTGGCTACCATTCGGCTCCATCAGCTGAGCAAGCCGCTTAAATCGACTTAGCGTTGATTGATCAATCGGCTGCCGCTGTCTGTTGTACATTTCTTCAGAAGCCGCATGATTGGTCACATAGAGCACGCCGCTTTCGGGCAGTTCTCGCACTGCCATATTGCGACCTGTGAGTTCAAACACGCCCGCCTCTTTTGATTTGGCATCGGCAATCATCACCAGATCGGCCTGGACGCGCGGCTGTGTCTCTATGGTTTGACGCGCTTCGGCAAAGCTGGTGGCAGTTCTTAAAATCTGTCCCATGGTTTGGACAATGCTGCCGCCATCAAACGACAGCTCCTCTGGGCCACTGGGATGTAGCGTATCTAGTCCCAGCGATATCCCCGCCACGTTCAAGCCCCAGTTCGGCCAGACGACCGCCGGATAGGTAATGAATACATGCGGCAGGCCGTCGTTGGGCTGACGCACAAACACCACCGGGTTATTCATAATATAGTCAATCGGCTTCTCGTCGTTGTCGAGGGTGCTGCCGTGATACAGCCGCCCGTCTACCGTGGCGTTGCCGCTGGCCACCCACTGACTGCAACCATCCCAAAACAGCACTTCGGGCAGGGTGTTGGCAAAGACTTCTTGCAACACGTCGCCATAGGCTAAGACCAAGCAGGCATCTAACGTCATGCCTATATCTTGGGTGGCGTCGGCCAGCCCGCGACATTCTTCAACCACGGCAGGATAGGAGCGGCTGGCGGCCAGTTGGCCTAGCGCCAAACCGCGACCGGCAAACCGCAGCGACCCCAGCACCTTACTGCCCAGTGAAGCAATTTCATCATGCAGATATTGCCCATGCTGGTAGCCCATTTCATAGGGCGTTCCCTGGAGCCAGACGACTTTAATAATGCCGCGATCTTCGCGGTGGGCGGCCACAGGCTGCCAGTTGGGGGGCAGAAACTGCGCGATCTGTGCTGGGGAAATTGTCGGGGCAACCATAGCTGGTGCAGCTGCCTCAGCATCACACTGGCAGACCGTTTCGGCGGCGGCAGCCTGGAGCTGCACCAGCCAGTCTTCGAGGCTGATTACGGCAGCTCTGACACCCTGCTGGACACCCGTTCTGACGCCGCCGAAACGGTCTGCCAGTGCGATGCTGAGGCAGCTGCACCAGCTATGGTTGCCCCGACAATTTCCCCAGCACAGATCGCGCAGTTTCTGCCCCCCAACT
>CASBQH010000027.1 GCA_949127695.1 Synechococcales cyanobacterium PMM_0073 | reverse complement strand
GGAATAGCCAATCGACAGAAAAATCGGCTTATTGTCTTGGCGGGCTTGCTCAATCGCCTCGTCGCACCAGCTCCACCAGTCAATCGGGTTTTCGGCATGTTTGCGGAGATAGAGGCTTTGAGCTTGGGCGAGGCGATTGGACATGAGCAGCAGAGGAAGAAAAGGGCTTACATCGCTCAGTTTGACGCAAGCGCCGCCCGTCCGCAAGCCAGCCAAGACTCAAGCGCGTTCCCCGCAGCGCTTCAGCGCCGCATAGAGGCTATCAGGCCGCAGCGGCTTGCTGAGATAGTCATCCATCCCGGCCTGCTGACAGCTTTCTCGGTCGCCCTGCATGGCGCTGGCCGTCACAGCCACCATCCAGGGACGCTGATCAGGCGGGTAGAGCTGACAGATCTGCCGCGCCGCCGTGAGGCCGTCCATTGCGGGCATTTGCACATCCATCAAAATCAGGTTGTAGGGCTGGCTGGCCGAGGCTTGGGCGACCGCCTGCAAAACTTCTAGCCCCGTCACGGCCAAATTTGCCTCATAGCCAAACCGCTGAAGCAGCTTCAGCATCACCTTCTGGTTCACCAGGTTATCTTCAGCAACCAGAATCCGTAAGGGAAACTGCGCGGCGAGTTCCAAATCTGCCAGCATAATAGGCAAGCGGTCTATCAGGTTTAGCCTTTCAAACTGTTCAGTCTTTCCTACAGTTTAAAGAATTTCACAGATCTGCCAAAAGATCGCAAAAAAATGCGCCAAAGCACTGAAGCAAATTGGCTAGCTCCAGTTTTTGCTAGCTTCACCTTTAAGCCTGACAGCCTATTCAACCGGCTTCAGCCGCCAGCCCGGTTTGACCACCTGACGCGCCCGCGCTACCACCAGGCAGTCATCGGGCACATCTTCTGTCACGGTCGAACCTGCCGCAATTGTCACATCTTGGCCGATCGTAATGGGCGCAACCAGCACCGTATTCGAGCCAGTTTTGCTGCGGTCGCCAATCTGGGTGCGGTGCTTTTTCACGCCGTCATAGTTGGCCGTAATCGTGCCTGCGCCCACGTTCACCTGCTTGCCCAGGCTGGCATCGCCCAAATAAGACAGATGCGCCACGTTGGTACGCTCGCCCAGCTTGGCCTGCTTCAGTTCAACAAAATTGCCAATCCGGCAGCCCGACCCAATTTCCGCATGGCCGCGCAGATGGGCGTAAGGCCCAATCCGGCAGTTGGCTTTGACCTGGCTATCGCTAATCACCGAGTAAAGCACCGTAACGTTTTCGCCAATCTGGCTATTTTCGATCAGGCTGCCCGGCCCAATCCGGCAGCCAGAGCCAATTTGAGTTTGGCCGCGCAGATGCGTCTGCGGTTCAATCACCAGGTCTGCGCCAAGCTGCACCGTATCGTCAATGGTGATGCTGTCGGGGTCAATGAGCGTCACGCCTGCCCGCATCCAGTCGTCTTTGACGCGGTTTTGCAAAATCTGATAGGCGGCAGAGAGCTGCTTACGGTCATTGATGCCCAAAATTTCCTGATGATCTTCCACATCCACCGCCATTACGGGCGAGAGAAAGTTGACCGCATCGGTAATGTAATATTCCTGCTGCTGATTGTTGGCTTGCAGCGTCGGCAGCACCTGCGCCAGCGCCTCCCAGTCAAAGCAGTAAATTCCAGCATTTACCCGGCGATTCTGGCGCTGAGCGGGCGTGCAGTCGCGGTCTTCGACAATCTGCGTCACAATGTTTTGATCATTGCAGAACACGCGCCCATAGCCCTTGGGGTCAGGCATTTGAGCCGTCAGAATGGTGGCGGCGTTACCATGCGTTTCGTGAGTTTGCAGCAAGGCTGTCAGCGTTTGCGGACGCAGCAGCGGCACATCGCCATTCAGCACCAGCAGACTGCCCTGAAAGCCTTGCAGATGAGGCATCACCTGCTGAATCGCATGTCCTGTACCCAGCTGCTCGGCCTGCTCGACAAATTCTACGGCGGGCAAATGCGCCAAAGCCTGCTGCACCTGCTCACCGCCATAGCCGACAATCACCAAGCGGCGCTGCGGCTGTACAGATTCAGCGCAGGCCAGCACTCGCTCCACCAGAGAGCTGCCGCCCAGCGGATGCAGCACCTTGGGCAACTGAGACTTCATTCGACTGCCGCGCCCTGCGGCTAGAATAGCGACCGCAACCATGCTTGTTTCCTGCCAACTCCAAGGCGGAGTATAGCGCGGAACGGCGGCGTTTTCGAGACGGCGTTTTCGAGTAGCTTCAGCAGTCAGGATTCCGATTAAAGTAAGAGATGCGCTCTCGCAATAGCAGAATTTATGATTGCACCACTGGCTCCAGATTTTGCCGCCCAAACCCACTGGTCAGTCGCGCCCGACTGGCTGACGGCTCAGCTCGATCATCCGCAGGTGGTGGTGATAGACTGCCGATTTTCGCTGGCCAATCCGCAGGCCGGAGCCGCGCAGTATGCCATCAGCCATATTCCGGGCGCTCAGTATTTAGATCTCAATCAAGACCTATCGAGTCCGGTGCAGCCGCATGGCGGGCGACATCCCCTGCCCGATCCAGAAATGTTTGCAGCCAAGCTCTCGGCTCTGGGCATCGGTGACACAACTCTAGTGGTGGCCTATGACGACCAGCGCCTAGCCTTTGCTTCACGGCTCTGGTGGCTGCTGCGCTACTACGGCCATGATCAGGTGGTGGTGCTAGATGGCGGGTATAACCGCTGGCAAACCGAGGGCTATCTTGTGACCGCAGCAGTCTCTCAGCCCCAGCCCCAGCCGTTTGTGCCGCAGATTCGAGCCGACTGGACAAGAGAGATTGCGGCGATTAAGGCTGAGACTCCGCTGCTAATCGACTCACGAGAGGCCGAACGCTATCGGGGCGAGCAGGAACCGATTGATCCAGTAGCGGGTCATATTTCAGGGGCGCTCAACTATCCCTGGCAGGGCGTTACAGATGCGGCAGGGCGGCTGCTCTCTCCAGACTTGCAGCGTCAGCGCTGGAGTGAGCTACCCGCCGGAGAGCCAACGGTCTACTGCGGCTCTGGCGTCACAGCCTGCGTCAATCTGCTCTCGCTGGCCATTGCCGGACGCGAACCCGCTCGACTCTATCCAGGAAGCTGGAGCGACTGGTGCTCTTATCTGTAGCGGCTGATGGCTACTCAAAACCAGCAGTTGTTAAGCTATTTATACAGACTGTGCAATTAAGTTCATAATTCTATAATATCTTAGATTATGTTTGGTTTCAGGAGGGAATAGGTCGCTATTTTAAACAAAATTTCATCAGCCTAACGCTATTTTTAGAGCGGTTACAGATGATTAAGTGCCGCATTGTTCAGATTAAATTTAGTTCTATTTTACGTTTCTATTTTGGCTAGTTCAGCTCACTTTTCAGTAAATAACCTAGTTGGCAAAATCCATTTTCACCGATTTGCTTGTTCCTAAGCTAAGATAACGAGATCTTGTTTTGGGCAGAGCCTGAAGCAGATGGCGAGCGCTGACTGTCGAGTCTAATTTTTATTAAATGGTTATTGCTAACATTACGCCTAAACCTATTAAATCTAAATCTCTTGGTGTTATTACTATGAACCGTCTTTCGATTTTTGTAGACGGGAACAATATGTTCTACGCTCAGCAAAAGAATGGTTGGTTTTTTGACCCTAGGCGCGTCCTAGAGTATTTTGCACATAGTGCCGAAGTTACGTTAATGAACGCCTTCTGGTATACCGGATTGAAGGATGCACAAGACCAGCGCGGCTTTCGAGATGCCTTAATTAGCCTGGGCTACACGGTGCGAACCAAGATCCTCAAAGAATACTATGACGACAGTTCGGGGCGGCTGTCACAAAAGGCCAACCTAGATATCGAAATTGTCGTCGATATGTTCAACACGGTTGATCAATACGACCGGGTAATTTTATTTAGTGGCGACGGTGACTTTGAGCGGGCGATTGAGCTGCTGCGCTCCAAAAATACGCATATTACCGTTGTGTCCACCGAAGGCATGATCGCCCGCGAACTCCGCAACGTGACGGATCGCTACATCGACCTCAACGAAATCCGGGCTCAGATCGAAAAGTCTGAAAGCTAGACCGTGACGGGATTTAGCTTGCCAGCAACCGCCAAAACTTCTCGCCGCGCCCACTGATCTAGCTCCAAGATATCTTCTAGCCTGGGGCTGGATTGGTGCTGCGCCTGATGGCGGTCGCAGATGGTTTCGATCAGGTGCGGAATATCGAGGAAGCGAATTTTTTCGGCCAGAAACAGCGCCACGGCTTGTTCATTAGCGGCGTTGAGTACGGCTGGCATCGTGCCGCCTAGCCGTCCGGCGGCATAGGCCAAATTCATGCAGGGATATTTCTGGTGGTCAGGTTCGCGGAAGGTGAGGCTGCCTGCTTTGACGAGATCGAGCTTTTCCCAGCCGGTGGCCAGACGCTCTGGATAGGAGAGGGCATAGAGCAATGGCAATCGCATATCTGCCCAGCCCAGCTGCGCCAGCACCGAGGTATCTTGCAGCTCAATCAACGAGTGAATGATGCTCTGCGGATGGATCACAATATCGATCTGGTCGTACCCTACGCCAAACAGATAATGCGCCTCAATCACCTCCAAGCCCTTGTTCATCAGCGTCGCTGAGTCAATCGTGATCTTTTGCCCCATCGACCAGTTGGGGTGCTTCAGCGCATCGGCTACCGTCACATTGGCCAGCTTTTCAGTCGGCAGATCGCGGAACGAGCCACCCGATGCCGTCAGCAAGATCCGGCGCAGCCCGCCCGCTGGTACGCCCTGCAAGCATTGAAAAATCGCCGAATGCTCCGAGTCGGCAGGCAGCAGCTTAACGCCATGTTTTTTAACCAGCGGCAGCACGACTGGGCCACCGGCAATTAGGG
>CASBQH010000026.1 GCA_949127695.1 Synechococcales cyanobacterium PMM_0073 | reverse complement strand
GGCCATCTCCACCTTTAATGCGCTCAGCTTTTCGCCCAGCATGTCGGCGATTTTGCTCAAGCCTAAGCAAGAAGGACGCGGCCCGCTCGCCTGGTTTTTCCGCAAGTTTAACCAGGGCTTTGACTGGGTGCTCGATCGCTATCGCAGCCTGCTAGAGTTTTTACTGCGGATTCGGATCATCGTCGTCGCGCTGTTTGTGCTGGGGCTGTTTGCCACCTACCTGGTCTACAATGCCGTCCCCAGCGGCTTTATCCCCGAAGAAGATCAGGGTCTGCTGGTCGGGATTATTCAGGCTCCTGAAGGCGTATCGCTCAGCTATACCAACGAGATGGCCGCCGACATTTACAAAGTTCTGACCGAGGAACCCGGCATCGCGCCGCTCTCAGACGTGGTTGAGCCAAGGACAGAATCCACGGGCACCGCCGCCGCCAGAACCGAAGCAGAGCTAGCCGCTAAGCTCACCGTGATTGCTACCGGCTTTGGCCTAGAAGGCAACGGCTCCAACCGAGGCACCTTCTTTGTGCGGCTGAAAGATTGGAGTGAGCGCACCACAGCTGACCAGTCAGCCCGCGCCATTGCCGGACGCCTCAACCGCGCCTTTGCGGGCAACAAAGCAGGCTTTATTCAGGTGTTTAGTCCGCCTGCTGTACCGGGCTTTAGCGCCACCGGCGGCTTTGAGTTTCAGCTGCAAGAGCGCTCCGGCAGGCTGGGCTTTGACGAGTTTTTGGCGGCGGCGCAGGCGATTATTGCTCAAGCTAACCAAAATCCGGCCTTGAGCGGCGTCTTTACCCAGTTCACCGTCAGTACGCCCCAATATAAAATCGACATCGATCGCAGCCAGCTCAACGCTCAGAACGTGGACTTTGGGCAGGCGCTGGCCACTATTTCCGCCTCGTTTGGCGGTCAGTATGTGAATGACTTCACGCTGGGTCAGCGCAGCTATCGCGTCTTTGTGCAGTCTGACGAGCCTTACCGCAGCCAGCTGCAAAACCTGGAGCAGCTGTTTGTTCGCTCTCGCAGCGGCGCGATGGTGCGCCTCAGCACGGTGGCCAGCATTTCGCAGATTACTGGCCCTTCGGTAATTCCGCACTTCAACGTGTTTCGTTCAATCAAAATTCAGGGCAACCCGGCTCCCGGCTATAGCTCGGGGCAGGCAATTGCCGCCATGCAGCAGACCTTTGCCGAAGTTGCACCCCCAGGACTGGGCTACGACTGGACGGGGCTTTCGCGCGAGGAGGTGAATTCGGGCGGGCAGGCAGGCGTGATCTTCCTGTTTGGAATTATCGTCGTGTTTCTGGTGCTGGCGGCGCAGTATGAGAACTATGTTGATCCGGTGATCATTCTGCTGACGGTGCCGTTTGCGGTGCTAGGAGCGATGATCTTCCTGGCTCTTGACCCGCGCGGTCTATCGAATGACCTCTATGCCCAAATTGCGCTGGTGATGCTGATTGGCCTCTCCGCCAAAAACGCCATCCTAATCGTCGAGTTTGCCAATCAGGCGCGCGATCAGGGCATGGGCATGGCGAAAGCTGCCGTCTATGCCGCTCGCGAGCGCTTTCGACCGATTTTAATGACCGCTCTCTCTGCCGCAGTCGGTTTCTTGCCATTGCTGACGGCTTCTGGAGCTGGGGCAGCCAGCCGCTGGTCGCTGGGGATGGCGGTGTTTGGCGGTTTGATGATGGCGACGATTGTTAACTATCTGGTGACGCCGATTTTGTATGTGGTGATCAAGAATTTGACCGAATCGGCGTTTGGCGGCAGACGGGGTGATCCGCCGGTTCCGCCCGCTGAGCCAGAGCCGCTTCAGCCAGCGCCATCCTCAGAGCAGCCGCAAGAGTTGTTGCCTCCAGAGCAGCCGCAAGAGCAGCCCCAACCTGTACCTCAGCGGTTGCAAGAAGGCGACAGTCCGGCTTGATATTTGGCCTTAATGCGAGGGCCTTAATGCGAGGTAAACCCCATGAACATTCGGCAGATTTGCGGTTCGGCGCTGATTTCAGGACTGGTAGGCGCGGCGGTGGGCTTGGGGGTGGCCAAGATTGCTGCTCCTGAATTTGTCAGCAAGCAGTATCAGGAGCTGCCCGCTCGCTATCCGGCCTATGGTGCGGTTGCGGGCGTCGTGGTGGGAGCCTGCCAATGCGCGATTTTGCAGTTGAAAAAGCAGCGGGATCAGGAAGATCTGAAGCAGTGATAGAGTTACGACTACTGCTTGATCTGCCAGGTTTGATCGGCTGAGAGCAGCAGAGTCTGCTGGTGATAGGTGGCTAATGTCTCTCGATGCCCGACGCTGAGAAAGGTGATGCCGCTGGCTCGCAGTTGCTCATAGAGCTGCTTTTCATTGCCTAGATCGAGGGCGCTGGTCGCTTCGTCTAGAATCGCATAGCTAGGCTGATTCACCAGCAGGCGGGCAAAGCTGAGCCGCTGCTGTTCACCCGATGAGAGCAGATCGCTCCAGTCTTGCTCGGCCTCAAAGCCACCGAAGCGTTCGGCTAGATCTGCCAAATTGACCTGCATTAACACCTGCTGAAGCTGCAAGTCTTCCATTGGCTTACTATTTGGATATAGCAACTGTTCACGCAATGTACCCGCCACCATATATGGTCGCTGCGGTAAAAACAGCATTTGATTGGCTTCGGGTCGAATAATTTTGCCGCTGCCGCTATCCCATAGCCCTGCGATGGCGCGCAGCAGCGAACTCTTGCCGCAGCCGCTGGGTCCCATGACTAGCAGCCCTTCGCCAGTCGGCAGTTCTAGCGTCAGGTCTTTGATCAGCCAGCGCTGATGATTGGGTGTTTGCAGGCTGAGCTGCTCTAG
>CASBQH010000025.1 GCA_949127695.1 Synechococcales cyanobacterium PMM_0073 | reverse complement strand
GTCTCTTCAATCCGCTGGCGAACAGCTTGACCTAGCGCTTCTGAGCGGGGGGTGTCTATGCTGGCATTGGCAATACCAGTGGTCAGCAGCAGACAGGCTGAGAGAGCCACCGTAACTAGGTGGTTCAGCTGAGTTCGGCAAATCTGGCGAATCGCGTTGATGACGCTGGTTGTGAAGTTGTTCATTGTCATACTCCGTGAAAATCTTGGATTATGTTCAAGGCTAATTAGGCGATTCAGTCACTATCGAGTGATCTGCTGCTCCTTGGCTCGCTCTTGGCCAAACGCTTCTAGCCGAGCAAAAACGCTATATTCACCAGCATCTGGAGTTTCAATTATCCCTTCCACCTGACCTTCAATTTCCTGCCAAGCCTGAATGCCGCCCTGCAAAGGCGCGACGCGCTCAAAGCCCGCTTCCCGCAGCATCCGAACCGCTTCAGCCGCTTCGGCTTCGCTGCTGCCATACAGATAAATATCGCGCTGAGGCTGTAGACTAGCTTGCGCCATTTTAGGCAGCTCAGATAAGGGCATATTCATTGCGCCCTGAATCCGACCTTGATTAAACGCATCGTGATCCCGCACGTCCAAAATTGTCAGCCCCGGTTCGCCCCATTGCAGCCGCGACTTCAGCTCAAATGCAGTGGTCTCCGTCTGAAATCCGGGCGGTACAGGCGTTAGGTTGGGCAGCTTATCTTTGGCCGCTACAATTCTGTCTTCAAGGTTAGCCATTCTGCATCTCTCCTGTTAAGTCTTGCCTATTACTTCTTGCACTTTAAGGCGAGATGAGGTGATGTTCCTCTTACTGAAGAGTGAAATGCAGGATGAAGGACAGGATGAAATGCAGCGCCTCAAGGCAGCTAGATTGGCCGCAGCCGCTGAGCAATGGTTAATAGGACGAGCCGCAGCTGGGCTGGACTGTTGTCGCTGTTCAGTTTCTGGGCAATTTGCTGGAGCTGCGGCTCGCTGGGGGCTAGACATACGCCCAGATGCCCCTGAGCGCGGCGCTGAAGCAAGGCGAACCGACAGACCGCATGGTAGCTGCTCAGCAGAGCGCAGCATTGGGCAATTTCATCTGCCGTTGGGGCGTTGTCTTGGGTCAAACGTCGTCGCAGCTGTTGGAGGCTTGTCCCATTTAGGATTGCCCAATCACTTTGGTGATAAGGGTGTTGATAAGGATGTTGAATGCTGAGATTTTTGGAATCAGCTTCTTCCGCATCGGCATAACTTCCTGAGCGCTCAACTGTAGAAGGTATTGTAAAAACCTGAAAATCCTGGATCATTTTTTGGGCTCCTGTTAGGCGCTGTTTAGTGAGGGCTATTGAGCTGCTGGATATTGCTTGATCGGGTCTGCTCCATTGATTCACCGTCACCTGTAGCGTAATCAAAAGTCAGCTCATTTTTGAGTCAGATATTCAACCGATAGTTCAGTGATTTTGATGAACTTGGCGATCCCTCTGCCCAGTCACGATTGAATGGCCAAGAAATATTAAGAAGTCGGACAATCAGGAGCCGAGCGGCTGATTGAAAGATGTCGCCCGCAGAACTGCCATCCAGCCAAAGCATCCCGCCAAAGCAGCGCTTCACCGAGCCATCAGCAGCTCTGAATTTAGGCTGCTGAGATCGACTTGCAAATTAACTAAATAGGAGAAACCGAATGATGAACGCAATGATTTCTGAAACCAGTCAGACTATAGCTAAAAGGGCCTATAGCTCTGGCGGCGAGCAGCTGCCGCCCCCGATTAACTACAGCATAAACTAAGCAGACTCAGCGGCCAGCTGGACGCGCTTTAGCGGTACGGGCGCAGCCACATTGAGCTGCATCAGCGCTCTGACGCGCTCGGCTTCAAGGCTCATCCCCAGCTGCTCAAATAGTTTGAGCGCGGCGGTGGCATATTGCTGCTTGGCGGTGAAGTCGGCTTGCGCCTGCGCCAGCTTAGCCAGCGAATGTTGAATTAAGGCAACTCGGCGATAGTCAGCGTTCGCTTCGGCAATTTGTAGCCCCCGGCTCAGCCAGTCTGCGGCTCGATCCAGCTCGCCTTCAGCAATGGCAATATCAGCCAGCGAATTCTCGATGATCTGCGCCAGCCGCTCCAAGCCCAGCGATTGGGCATATTCGTGGGCGGCTTCAAAGTAGGGCTTGGCCGCCTCCAGATCGCCCGCCTCCAGATAGCCCCAGCCCTGGTAGTAGCGCGTATGGCTGAGGCATTCTAGCCGCTTGCGGTCGTCTAGATCCGCCTGCGCCAAAATTGCCTCAGACTGGCTCAGCCAAATTTGAGCCTGGGTAAACGCCTGCTGCATGATCTGCACCGAGCCAATTTGGCGCGCCAGATTGGCCTGCTCTTTTAAGTCTTGATGCTCGCGCAGCGTCCAGGCTCGCTCCAGCAGCGCTCCGGCTTCGGCCAGCGAGTTGGGGTTGCCAGCTTCCACCAGCACCCAGGCACGAAAAAACATCACGGTGCCAGCGGTCTGCCAGTCTTGCCGCTCGGTAGCGGCCTCAATGAGCCAGTTTGCCCAGGCCAGACCAATATGCCAATAGCGAATGCAGCCCGCGCCGCGCCCCACCATATAAAAGTAGGGCTTGAGGTTTTGCCAGAGCTGGAGCATCGCCGCATAGTCCTTCTGCTCCATGCAGGAGTTGGCCACTGCCTGCAAGTTTTCCCATTCTTGATCCAGCCCCTCAAACTGCCCTTGCCAGCCCGCCGGATCTTGGGCGCGGTAGGTTTTAGAGAAGTTTAAATACCAGTCCACCCAGCGCTGGCGGGCGGCTTGCTCAAACTCTGGCTGAGTTTGCAGTTCAGCCAGCAGGTAGGCGCAGGTGAGCGAAATAATCCGGTAGCGACTGTGCCCCGCCGCCGAGTCACGCTCTTGGCTCACCAGCGACAGAGTTTGCAGCTGTACAATTGCATCTTCAGCCGTCTGCCCCGCCAAATCTGGAATGGCCACCGCCACCAACGCCTGACGCAAGGCGGGCTCTGGAAACAGCGCGGTTGCCAGCAGCAGCCAGTAGGCCGGACGATCTTGAATCGACTGGAGCGCAGCCTCAAAGCAATATTGCGCCAGATGCCCGGTCGGCTGCAAAATTCGACTCTGCACCTCCTGCATCGAATAGCCCCAGGCCAGCTGTCCTACGGCTAGGTCAATCGCAATCGGCAGCCCGCCTGTCAGCTGATAAAGCGTTTTACTCTCCTCAGAGCGCAGCGAAATCCCCATCTCGCTGGCCTGATACTGCACCAAGCTGAGGCCGTCCGCTTCGGGCATGGCGCTGAGCCGAATGGGGATGCCGCTGATCCCCTCGCGGGTAGTGATAATTGACTTGACCGAAAGCGGCAGGTCACAGAGAAAGTCGCTGATATCCTGCTTGTTTTCAACCACTTCTAAGTTATCGACAATTAGCAGCGTCCGGTGTGCCGCCAGCACTTTGTAGATCAGGGCAATTTGTTCTTCAAAGCTCAGCGCCGAACTCTCGGTTTCCAGCAGCTTATTGCGATCTAGCATTTCGAGCATTTGCCGCACCAGGTCGCGCTGATGTGGATCGCGGCGGTTTTGCAGACCGCTGTAGGTTAAATACTGCTGCTTGGCCGTGGTGAAAATGATCAGGTCAAACACCGGAACATCCGGCGGGGCTTCTGGGGCGCAGCTGGCGTGCAGACAGCGTCTGGCAGCGGCAATTGCCAGCGAAGTCTTGCCCACGCCGCCCAAGCCCGTGATGCAGATCAGCGAGGCGGCATGGTTGGGCGACAGCAGCTTCAGCAGCCGGGTGACTTCAGTTTGCCGACCAATAAACTTGTTGTAGGGCTGCTTGGGCAGGTTGTGGAGGATGCGCTTGGGCAAGAGCGGCGGCGCGACGGGGACTTCTGGCGGCGGCTGGGGCAGATCC
>CASBQH010000024.1 GCA_949127695.1 Synechococcales cyanobacterium PMM_0073 | reverse complement strand
TGTCTATACCGACGGCGGCGTATTTGAAAACGAGCCATTGGGCTTGGCCAAAGATCTGGTCGATCAAATTGACGTGAATCATCAAGATCATCACAATCGGTTTTATCTCTACGTGTCACCCGGAGCCAAAAGCTCCACCGCCAACCCCAGCATCCAGGCTGACAATGCCACCTATCTCAAAACGGGCGCTGCCCTAGCCAGCGCCATTTTCACCCAGGCGCGGTTTCAAAACTGGGTGACGACCAGCAAAATCAACCAAAAGATCCGCCAGTTTGAGCAGCAGGCCACAGAGCTGAGCGATAGGCTGCTGAAGTCCCCGCAGCTGGCAGCGGCCTTTGGCTGCGTCGCCGGTAGCTTGCTAGAAGTCCTGTACCAAGCAGGCGAGTCTGTAGAGCAGCGCGACCAGCTCACCAGCGACCGCGACCGGCTGCGGCAGCAGTTCACCGAAGAATATGATCGGCTGGTCTATGTCAGCGGCGAGTCGGTGGCCGAGAGCTGGCTGAAGCTGGTGCAGGCGCTAGAAAAAATCCAGAATTTGGGCAGTAAAGATGTGATGACGGTCTATGCCATTACTTCGGCGGACGTAGAGCTGGCGGGCGAACAGCTATTTGCCTTTGGCGGCTTCCTCGACCAGTCCTTTCGCGATTTTGACTACAACGTAGGGCGACGCAAGGCGATGCTGTTTTTGCAAAAGCTGCAAGCCCTGCACCAGCAAGGCAAAAGCGAAGGCCAGCTCTATCTGCTAAACTTTCAGGCTGGACATGCCATCCCGCCCATGAGTCGCTTAGGCGAAGTGGACTTGTCGCAGGTCTCTCGCCAAACTCGCCTGGATCTGAAGTCACAGCTGCTGGATCGCGGCGGGCGGATTGTGGAATCCGTTGAAGGCCGCTTCTGGGTGCGCTGGCTGCTCAAGCTCAGCCTCAAGGTGTTCCTGGGCAAGAAACTGGACGAGCTGCTGCTGCTGGAGCGAAGCGGGCGGGTATGATCGGCTATAGAAAACTTCCCCCAATATTTGATCACAGAGACTATGTTCCATCAACTCAGTAAATCAGCCGCCCTGCAAGCTCCGGTGACTGCGACCTCCCAGACCAGCTTCTCTCAGCCGCTGAGTCGGGCAAGGCTAGATAAAACCAGTCTGCTCGGCTCCTTTTCGTCTGGCAAATCTAGCGTCACAAACACGGTGGGGCGCGGCAATCCCACCGACTTGGTCGAGATTGATCTAGCTGCGAATAGTCGGATGCGGCTGAAGCTGAACAACCGCTCCAATACCCAAATCAAGGCGCTGCTGTTTGATGCTGACGGCAAGGCGGCAAGCATCCGCAACGGCAGCGCGCGCCTGGGCGCAGCGGGTGGGAAGCAGGCTGAGACAGTCTTTAAAGGACTGCAACCCGGCACTTACTATCTGCAAATTCAGTCAGCGCCCAAAGGCACTAATCAATACAAGGTGGATCTGTTCATTAACCGCACGGGTGGCCCTGAGCCTTTGCCCTGCGGCTGCGGCGCTGATTGAGTGAGGCTGCACCTAGTTGCGCGGTTGAATCAGCCGCTTTGGGGACTCGGCGGCAGGATAAAGCCCTAGCCAGACTAGATTCTGCGTATAGTAAGCCCGGTCGTTGTCCCAGATGCCGTTTTGGTAGGCGGGCAGTAGCTTTTGCTGCAAAATCTCAGCGGCCATTGCTGGATCACTAATCAAGAGCGCTGGGTAGAGCATGGCATATTGGCTAGTGGCCTCATAGGGAGCTGTGGCCGCACCGCGCAGGTTGATCCGAGCTGGAATCCGCTGTCCGTCGCGCCAGAGTCGCTGTAAATAGGCCAAATGCTGACTGAGATAGGCTTTGGCGCGCGGCTCATCAAACCAGGCCGCGTCCAGCGCCAGCCGCCACCAGACCCGAAAGGCATCAAAGCTGTAGGTACTGCGGAGGGTCGAATCGGCGGCTGGGGCGCTATATTGCCCGGTCTTGAGATTTAGCACCACCCAGTCGCTGGGCAGCTGCACCTCCGAGAGCTGGGCAGAATCCTCCAGCACCTGATAGCTGCTTTCGACCAAGCTGCGCCAGTCATGCTGCGGATCAACCTGGGCAAATAGCCGAAAGGCATAGGGCGCGAGATACGAAGGGTTGAGATAAACCTGATCAGGAGCGGGCTGAAATGAGGCGATTGGCCCCGGCAAAAAGTAGCGCTGGCTGCGTCGCCCTTTCGCCCCAACCACCGTTGAGTGATCCCAGAGATCTTTCAGCTTGGTGCGGGCAAGTTCGAGGTAGTCGGGGCGATTCCAGCGGCGGCTAGCCAAAATTAGCGCAGTAGCCGCATCCAGGTCGGCGTCGCTGGCAAAGTTGGCGTCTAAAATTCCCCAGTCGCCATTCTGGTCGCTGCCCTGATTGCTCCCTGAGTCGCTGCCGCGCTGCCCCCACTTCCAAGCCCAGAGTGAATCAAGCGGCGCTGCGGGTTTTGAGGCAGAGTTAGGTGTGGCTTTTGAGGCGGGCTGCGGCGACTCGCGGCGCTGAAGGTTAGTCTCAGCCCAGTTCAGCGTCAGAGCAAAGGTCGCTGGGTCATCGGCCAAAACAGCCCGCAGCATCGCATAGGCTTGCCCTTCAGAAACCGTGCGGTCGTCGCTTTCTCGGTCAATCACCCGCCCGTCAGCCTGAATAAACTGCCGACGGTAAGCAGCCCAGCTTTCATTGAGCAGCTGGTCGATATCAGGCGGCGCAGGCTCTGGGTTCACGGGACTGGCCTGAGCGAGACTGGCCTGAGCGAGACTGACGGCAATTCCAGTTTTGGCAGCTTGGGCATTGCTCGTCTGGACTGATTGTCCCAGTCCATAGGTAATTGCAGCCCAGCTGACGATTGCGCCAGTCAGCAGATGCAGCAAGACTTCGGTCATTAATCTCACCATCGCAGCCTCACATCGCAGCCTCAGCAGAGTTGGCATCACTCTCTCACTATTCTGACTCCGACTTTCTGAATCAGGAATAGTTGCTGGGCTGCTCTATCAGGGCTTTACGCAGAGCTTCATTCAGGATTTATTGCCGGAGCCAAAGCAAAATTTAGATTCTGTGCTAGGTTTGGAGTCACTTTCCCAAACGGGCATGGTACAAGGGCATGGTACTTTGAGCCGTCCTGCGGCAGGTTGCCCCTCAACCACCAGAAATTTGATGCCCAATGGGTAATTCAGAGCATGACCGATATTTCATCTACTTCCGCTGAAGAGCTGACCTCGCGGCGGCGTGATCTGCGGCGCAAGCGGCGAGGCCGATGGCTACAGACGAGTTGGCAGGTTGTCTCCATGACTGGCCTCACCATCGGCGTAGTTTGGATGGTGACGCTACCCGACTGGATGATCCGTGACCCCAGACAAATTGTAATTCAGGGCAATAAGTCGCTTTCTAGCGATATGATTCGCGCCATGATGAGCGTCTCTTATCCAGAATCCATTCTGGCGCTGCGCCCTGACCAGCTAGCTCGGCAGCTGGAAGCCGAAGCGCCAATTGCCTCAGCAACTGTGACTCGCCGGATGTTTCCACCCGGCATGGTGGTGCAGATTCAGGAGCGCCATCCGGTGGCCACCGTCTATGTCAGCCCCAGCAGCTCGCTCACTCCCAACCGCCGCTTTGACAACCTGTTTGCGACTGCCCTGATTGACGAGAACGGCGTTTGGATTCCCTATGAAAAGTTTGTGGCGCTAAACCAGTCGCAGCAGCTGCCCGCCTTAAAAGTAATTGGCTTGCAAGAGCAGTATCAGGCGCAGTGGGTCAGCCTGTATCAGGCCATTAGCCGCAGCCCGGTCAAAATTACGATGATCGACTGGCGCGAGCCTAGCAATCTGATTCTTTATACCGACATTGGCACAGTGCATTGCGGGCCGTTTGGCTCTCGGTTTGCCGAGCAGCTGAAGATCTTAGATCAAATGCGAGAGCTGCCGGACGATATTAAATCAGAGCAAGTGGCCTATATTGACCTGAGCAACCCCGATATGCCGATGCTGGAGCTAGCCCCCGGTAAAGCCAAGCCGCTCAAACCCAGCAACGAATAGTTGAGCAGATTGCTTCAGCGCCGATATCTGCCCAGCCGATGTTCGGTAAGATAGAAAGATTATTAAGCTATACCCGTATCTCAAATTCCCGATTACCCTTAGTAGACCCCTAGCAGTAAGTTGATGGCCACTCACGCAGATTCCGACGCCGACTCAATCAATTTTTCTCTACCCATGAATGCAACGAATCCTTTTGCAAACTCTGGAGTACACTTGGGTCAAGTTCGAGATCCAAATGGCATCCCGGCGGAGGACAACAGGAGTGAGCAGCTTGTGCCAAGTAGCGTAGCGAAAATTAAGGTAATTGGGGTAGGCGGCGGTGGCTGCAATGCCGTGAATCGGATGATCGCCAGCAATGTCGCCGGGATCGAGTTCTGGTCAATTAATACAGACTCGCAGGCGTTGACTCTGGCTGAAGCCAACAACCGGTTGCAGGTGGGGCAAAAGCTGACGCGCGGACTGGGCGCAGGCGGCAACCCAGCCATCGGCCAAAAAGCCGCCGAAGAGTCTCGCGACGAGATCGCGGCTTCTTTGGAGCAGTCTGATCTGGTGTTTATTACAGCAGGCATGGGTGGCGGCACGGGTACGGGTGCGGCTCCGGTTGTGGCCGAGGTGGCCAAAGAGGTGGGAGCGCTCACCGTTGGCGTTGTGACCCGCCCTTTCACCTTTGAGGGCAAGCGCCGCACCAATCAAGCCGATGAAGGCATTGCCGCCCTGCAAAGCCGCGTCGATACGCTGATTATTATTCCCAACGACAAACTGCTGTCGGTAATCTCAGAGCAGACGCCGGTGCAGGAAGCTTTCCGAGTCGCAGATGATATTTTGCGGCAGGGCGTCCAGGGCATTTCAGACATCATTACAATTCCTGGCCTAGTCAACGTCGATTTTGCGGACGTGCGAGCCGTGATGGCAGATGCCGGCTCAGCGCTGATGGGCATTGGGATTGGCTCTGGCAAGTCGCGGGCGCGAGAAGCCGCCACTGCCGCCATTTCTTCGCCGCTGCTAGAGTCTTCGATTGACGGCGCTCAGGGCGTTGTGTTCAATATTACCGGCGGCTCTGATCTGACGCTGCATGAGGTAAATGCCGCAGCCGAGATTATCTACGAGGCCGTTGACCCGAATGCCAACATCATTTTTGGAGCCGTAATTGACAATCAGCTGCAAGGCGAAATCCGAATTACCGTGATTGCCACCGGCTTTGCCACCTCCGTTCAGGCTCCGCCGGTTCAGCAGGCTACTCGCGTTTCGCCGCTGAAGCGATCGGCCATATCGGCTCCGCCCAGCCCAGCGCCACCGCCCAGTCCTCAAGAGCAGCCGCCCCGACCGGGTGCTAAACCCGGCCTGGATATTCCTGAGTTTTTGCAGCGTCGCCGTCCGCCCCGCTAGTTCTGCTGGCTAGTGCCGCTGCTGATGCCAGTTCCAGGCATGGCTAATAATCTGCGTCAGCTCAGCATACTGCGGCTGCCAGCCCAAGATGGTTCGGGCGCGTTCGCTGGTGCCAATTAGTGCCGCCGGATCGCCTGCTCTGCGCTCACGTTCGATCACCTTAATCTCGCGGCCTGTCACCTGCTGCGCCGTTTCAATCACCTGCTTCACCGAAAAGCCGCTGCCGTTGCCCAGATTAAACGCGCCGCTGTCGCCGCCCTTGAGCAGATACTCGACGCCCAAAATATGGGCACTGGCCAGGTCGCTGACGTGAATATAGTCGCGGATGCAGGTGCCGTCGGGGGTGGGGTAATCTGTGCCAAACACTGAAATAGAATCGCGCAGCCCCAGCGCCGTTTGCAGCACCAGCGGGATCAAATGCGTTTCGGGGTTGTGGTCTTCGCCCAAGCGGCCTGCCGGATCAGCGCCTGCCGCATTAAAGTAGCGGAAGCAAACCGACTTGAGTCCATAGGCGGTGTCAAAGTCAGCCAGAATCCGCTCGACCATTAATTTGGTTGCGCCATAGGGATTGATCGGATTCTGGGGATGATCTTCGGGAATGGGCACAGATTTGGGCGTGCCGTAGGTGGCGCAGGTAGAAGAGAAGACGAAATGTTTGACATTGGCGGCTAGCATCGCTTCTAGCAGCGTCAGCGTCGCCACTACGTTGTTGCGGTAATACTTGATCGGGTCAGTCACCGATTCGCCCACGTAAGCATAGGCGGCAAAATGCATCACTGCGGCAATTTCGCGGCTGGCAAACAGCTGATCGAGCATTGCCCGGTCGTTCATATCGCCTTCAACCAGCTCAGCCCCTAGCTTGGCAACCAGCTCCCGATGGCCGTAGACCAAATTATCCAGCACGAGCGCTTCGTAGCCCGCCTGCTGCAACGCCAGTACCGCATGTGAACCAATATACCCAGCGCCACCGACGACCAAAATAGTGGGTTTTGCCATAGACCTGTTTCTCTCCCCTTGCTGCCGCTAGTTGGCTAAGCTAAAAGTTCTTTCCTGCTGCTGTTATAACAGCTCTCCTCAGCGGCCTCAGCCCTTTTTAACCAGCTTCAGCCAAAATTTGTAACAATCTTCATGCAACTGCTCTGCTCCATTCCTGGCAACCTCTGATGCTGACTGCTCGACTCAACCTGGCTGCTCCGCTCTGGGCGACTGCAACCAATCTAGAGCCGCCCGATCAGGTTTCGGCCTATGTGATCAGCGGCATTTTGCTACTGCTGGTGGCCACTGTGGTGGCATTGCTGTCACGGCGGTTTGAGATTCCCTATGTGACGGGTCTGGTGCTGGCTGGACTGGCAATTGCCAGCTTTTTGCCGGAGACTATTGGACTAGACTCCTCGCTCATTCTTAACCTGTTTCTGCCGATTCTGCTGTTTGAAGCCGCAATTAACACCGATATCAGCCGCCTGCGGAGCACCGTCAGGCCAATTGCCCTGCTGGCGGGGCCGGGGGTGCTGGTTGCCTCTAGCGTCACGGCAATTACGGTGAAGTTTGGGCTACAGCTAGACTGGATTCCGGCGCTGCTGCTGGGGACAATTCTGGCGATTACCGATACAGTCTCGGTGATTGCGGTGTTTAAGGCGGTGGCCGTGCCAGCGAGGCTAATCACGATTGTGGAAGGCGAGAGCCTGTTTAACGACGGCGTGGCGCTGGTGTTGTTT
>CASBQH010000023.1 GCA_949127695.1 Synechococcales cyanobacterium PMM_0073 | reverse complement strand
CTTCAGCGGCTTGAGCAGATGCACCTCGCCGCCGTTGGCCTCGATTGCCTCAACGATGGGCTGGCAGAGGCGCTCGGTGGGCGAACCGTCGAGAAAAGCAATCTTGGAGCCGTAGCGCTCCTGCAAAAATTTGTTCAGCGCGGTCAAAATAATCGTGGCCGAAACCTGATCGGGGTCAATAAAGGTTAGCGCCTTGGAAGCCGCCACAAAAATATCGCTGCTCACCCGCTCGTCAATCCCCTGACGGCGCAGCCATTCAATCAGGCTGTATTGATCCATCTCCTCGACGTACTTTTGGCCGCGCACAATGGCGGGCACCAAGCCAATCGCAAACCGAATTTTCTGTTCCCAGGTAAGCATGTCGTTGTTGCGAATAATCGACATGATCACATTGAACGGAGCCGGAATGTCAGGTACGTCAAACCGCGACAGCACGCCCGGTTTTTCGGGCTGATTAAAAATTAGCGTATGCTGCTTCCACTGAAGTCTGTCTTCAATGCCCAGCTCTTTGAACAGCTGGAGCATATTGGGATAAGCCCCAAAAAAGGCGTGAAGCCCTGTTTCGTACCAGTCGCCTTCTTCGTCCTTCCAGGCTGCGACCAAACCGCCCAACACATCCCGACTCTCCAGAACAATTGGCTCATGTCCGGCATCTGCCAAATACTTTGCACAAGATAATCCTGCTAGCCCTGCCCCCGCGATTGCAACTCGCATGTAATGCTTCCACCTTGAGTCTGCTGCTTGACTTTCATATTATATGTTGCAATCTGTTACATTTCGACCGGCTACAGCTCAGAATGACCTGAAAGTTATGCAAAACGGAGCAATTGTTTATAATTGCCCTGGCTGCTCTGATCTCGTGCTGTTAAGCCAATTGCTCTATGCTCAAAATCCGATTTAAGCCAGTCACCCAGCTATTTAAACAATATCCTTGGCTGTTGCTCTCGCTGCTGGCCGCCCTACAGCTGGCCGGAGTGCTGGTCGTTAACCGGTTCTCGACCTCTAGCACCGCTAGCAACGCCGCGCCAGCGCCCACAGCCAGTGCAGATTCACCTGCCGACGCAACTCGATCGCCCGTAGCTTCTCCTCAGCCCAAGGCAGCGACCAAATCTGCGACCAAATCTGCCGCCCAGCCCGCCGCCCAGCCTGCCGCCAAATCTAGCGGATCAGCCAGTTCCTTAGCTAACTCCTCAGCCCCAACAGCGCCCGTAACGCCGCCCCAGCTCACTGCCGCACAGCAGCGCCTGAACGAGCAGTACAAGCAGTCGTTTACCAACTCCGCCACCTCAGTCGATAGCTTAATTGAAATGCGCGTGGCCATTGCTGAAGGCTTGCCAGCCGTGACGCTCAGCGGCAACTCCGAGCTGATGATCATGACCCAAGAGCGCCAGCCGCTAAACAGCATGGCCGCAGGCACCCGCTATACGGCTCAGCCCAGCGCCAACGGCATCACGCTCAACGGCTCTGAGCTACCTGCGGTGATCTTAATTGAACCCGCCAGCGACGCCACGTTTAATCTAGGCGAGCGGAGCTATCGCGGCAAGCTGATGCTGGTTAATGACGGCGGCAAGATCTGGGCGGTGAATCTGGTCAACCTGCGGAGCTATCTGCATAGCGTGGTTGCCAGCGAAGTCTCACCCAGCTGGCCGGAAGAGGCGCTGAAGGCGCAGTCTGTGGCGGCTCGTTCTTACGCGCTCACTTACTATTTCAAGCCGATGAGCTCGCTGTTTCATCTGGGCGCGACCGAGTATTACCAGGTCTACAGCGGCATTGGCCGAGAGGCAGCAGAGACCAGTCAGGCGGTCGATGCGACGGCGGGTGAATTTGTCAGCTATCGCGGCGGCATTGTTGAATCCCTCTATGCCGCCTCCGATGACATTGTGGCCGAAGCCTTTCAGGGGAATGGCATGAGCCAGCTGGGGGCGTTGAGTTTAGCCGAACAGGGCTACAGCTATCAGCAGATTTTAGCGGGCTACTATCCCAGCACCGGACTAGGAAAATTTGTAAGTGACAATCAGTAAAATGCGGCTTAGCTGCTGCTCAAGTGCTTCAAAAGTGGGATGACAAGCCTAGAATTTTAGCTCTAGAAAGCCAATTTATCGGCCTGTTGGGCGAATCTGCGGCTACGTATAAGTAATTCAGGCTAAATTCAGCCGTTTTCATTACGAATCCCGTTCATCTAAAGGGCTGAACTGAGGTTACAGCGCATAGGTTTTCCCGTAGTATCAGAAAGAGAGTTTGCCCAGCGGCAATTTAATCAAGAATTGTCGAGCTGGGCGCTGTGCAAAAATTGACTGCCGTATCGAACACTGAGAGGACATTCTATGCCTACGTTTAAAGTGACATTGGTTAACGAAGCTGAAGGGCTAAATACCACGATCGACGTGCCCGATGATGAGTACATTTTGGATGCGGCTGAAGAGCAAGGCATAGATCTGCCCTACTCCTGCCGTGCGGGTGCCTGCTCCACCTGCGCGGGCAAAATTCAGTCTGGGACAGTTGATCAATCTGACCAGTCATTCTTAGATGACGATCAGATTGAAGCAGGCTATGTTTTAACCTGCGTCGCCTATCCAACCTCGGACTGCACGATCACCACTCACCAAGAAGAAGAGCTGTACTAGACGGCTGAGCCTTCTGCCACTCAATCTTAAAAAAGGGCTAAAGCAAATTCTGCTTTAGCCCTTTTTACTTGAGGCTCGTGAATGGCCTGCTGGCTTATTTCAGATCTGAAACCTCTGAGCTATCTGGCTCACGCCAAAACGTAATCGTTGGATTGAGCAGCTGAAGCTGCGTACCTGGATAGTAAAAGCTGAGGATCTGCTGATTTGGCCAGCCCAGTTTACCTAACCGATAGGCTCCAGTCTGGCTCATGCCCACCCCATGCCCCAAGCCGCCGCCGGTAAAGACAAAGCCCTTGAGAACTTTAGCGTCTGGACTCGCAGCAGGGCTAACAGCGGGTGCAGGGCTGGCCTGCGCCGTCAGCGCCGATTCACTCTGAGCCGCAGCCTGAGCCATGTCAAACGCTTTAGCTTCTGGCTGGCTGATGGGTTTGGCCGCTTCAGTTTTGACCGCAGGCGTCTCGTAGACTGGATCTAGATAAAATAGTGTGCTGTTGGGCGCATAGAGGGCGCGCAAAATCTCATCTTTTTCCAGCTGCACCACTCCTTTGTCAGTGGTCACTTCCATCTTTTGAACCCGCCCTGCTGCCGAGCGTTCGACAATTCGCAGATCTTTGACCTGGGTAAAGTTAGCCAGCGGATGCTGCTTGCTCTGTAAATAGGCACGCAGATCCTTGGCCACATCAGCCAGCGGGCTTTCGACGCGCCAGCGGAACATATCCCAGCCCTCTTCGTTAAAGCCCTGCTTCAGGCTGATAAAGTTGCGAAAGTTCGCTTCCTCTGACAGACTGCGCTGCGGCAGACTCCAGATATTTTGGACTGAATCTACTACCGCCCGCAGATACGGTCGATCGGGCCCATTCCAGACATTGCTAAACGGAGCCGTGACGCCGCCGGTCGTCGAAGAATAAAGCGCGTCGATCAGCTCGTTGTTGTAGGTTAAGACTTGGCCTCGCGTGGCGGCAATCGCTCGATCAGCCTCGGCAGTTGCGCCCTCTAGCCCCCAGTAAACCTGACATTGGGTGTCGGCACAGAGCTGGTAGTTATCAACCGTAAAGCGGCGCAGGTTGCGGAGCGCGTAGGTGCGTGCCAGCACAGCCTGGGCTTCAACGGTGGTGGGTGGAGCCGCAGCGCCGATTTCATGCGGCACAACGCCGCGTAGGTAGGTTTCGAGCGGCACTTGATTCACCAGCGTATAGGTGCCGTAGGCATTGGGCTGAAGCTTGAGACTGCCCGCATAGCTGCGTCTGCCCTGCTCTTCGCGGCTAAACGTCACCTGCATCCGGTTGGTGGTTGAGCTAAACTCCAGCTCGTCTTTCGGGTAGCTCGCGCCGTTGATGATCACGGCGGCTTTGGGAATCTGCGTCTGCACCTGCGTGTCAATAAAGGCCGTGCGAAGACCGTTTGACTGAAGATTCTGCATCAGCAGGCGGCGCAGCAGCGGCGTTTTGTAGGTGTCGCGCTTTGCCCAGACCTGCCACTGCTTTGGCTGCGCTAGCTCGACTTCAATGCCCTGAGTTTTCCACTGATTGGCGCTATCTTCGG
>CASBQH010000022.1 GCA_949127695.1 Synechococcales cyanobacterium PMM_0073 | reverse complement strand
TGGTCGCTGCGCGTGTCGGCCACCGGATCGTGAGTGTAAATGCCTACCGGCCAGATTTCCTGCTCTAGCTCTTCGTCGTAATATTCCACCTGCTGCGAGGCATGCAGAATCGCAGAGGGGCCGTTTTCGCAGCCGCGTCGGTAGGTGGTGGTGGCCTCAAACGGAATCGGCAGAATCACGACTCGCGCCTTGCTGTAGGCCGCAGCGACATCAGAACCCAGAAAGGGCAGATCGGTGGTGACAAGTTGCGTCAGCATAGTGGCAGAGTGATAGACAAAAGCGGCGATCTGATCGTGGCACAGATTTTGAGCAATCTGCTAGACCGTCAGGAAATTGGTGCTAGGGGTGATTGCAAAGGCTCCCGGAAGGGCTACCATGAATGCTGTTTGACTTGGATTTAGATAAGCAGGAGCAACCAGGATGGTGCAGGTAAAATCAGGCGATACCGTTAGCGTCCACTACATCGGCACGCTCGAAGACGGCACGGCCTTTGACTCTTCAGAAGGCAGCGATCCGCTAGAGTTTGCAATTGGTTCAGGCAACGTAATTCCCGGCTTTGAGCAGGCGGTGCTGGGGATGAATCTGGGCGAATCTAAAACCGTGACGATTCCGGCAGATGATGCCTATGGCCCTTACGTGGAAGAACGAGTTCTGGTGGTTGAGCGCCAGCAGATCCCAGCTGATATGTCGATTGATATTGGCGCACAGCTGCAAATTCAGCAGGAAGGCGGCATGGTGATTCCGGTGATTATTACCGACATTACCGAAAATGAAGTGACGCTGGATGCGAATCATCCGCTGGCGGGCGAAGATTTGACCTTTAAGATTACGCTGGTTTCAGTGACTTAAAACGGCTGGCAAAGACCCGCTGATTCCATGCAGAAGCCTCAGCCGCTCACCCAAAGTCTGGTGCTAATTGGCGGCGGACATAGCCACGCCATCGCCCTGAAGCAGCTCGGCATGAAGCCCTTGCCGGGGCTGAGCCTGACGCTGATTAGTGACGTGGCGCAGACGCCCTATTCAGGAATGCTGCCGGGATATGTGGCGGGACTCTATGACTTCGACGCCTGCCATATTGACCTGCGCCCGCTCTGTCAGTTTGCAGGAGCTGGGCTGGTTCGTGACCGCGCTGTAGGGCTAGATCTACAGAAAAATCAGGTTTTGCTGGCTCATCAGCCGCCGATTGCGTTTGATCTGCTGTCGTTGGATTTGGGCAGTACGCCCGCCACACTAGATCTGCCGGGAGTCGCTGAGCTGGCCATTCCCGTCAAGCCAATTTCGCGCTTTTTGAGCCAGTGGGATCAAATGCTGGCGCAGCTAGAACGACAGCCTCAGCCGCTGCGCTTGGCCGTGGTGGGCGGTGGGGCAGGCGGCGTTGAGCTGATGCTGGCAATTCAGGCGCGGCTGAGTCGGCTCTATGCTGCGCTCAATCAGCCCAGCCGCCATCTTGAGCTACATTTGCTGCATCGCGGCAGTCGGCTTGTGCCAGAGCGAGCATTAGGGCTGAGCCGCAATCTGGGGCAGATCTTGAGCGCCCGGGGCGTGATGATGCATCTCAACCAGAGCGTATCGCAGGTTTTGGCGAGCGCTGCGGGCAAGAAAATCTGCTGTGAGTCGGGGCTGAGTTTAGAGGTCGATCAGATTTTTTGGGTGACGCAGGCTGCGGCAGCAGGCTGGCTGGCTGAGTCAGGACTGGCGACTGACAAGCGCGGCTTTGTGCAGGTGAATGACTGTTTGCAGTCGGTCTCGCATCCGCAGGTGTTTGCCGCAGGAGATGTGGCCACCATGCAGCAGCATCTGCGCCCCAAAGCAGGCGTTTTTGCGGTGCGGCAGGGCAAGCCGCTGGTAGAAAATCTGCGGCGGGCGACTGCGAGCCAAGCCTTGCAGCCTTTTGTGCCCCAGAAAGAGTTTTTGATTTTGCTGGGGACAGGCAACGGATCGGCGCTGGCTTCACGCGGCTGGTTTAGCCTGCCCGCTTCGCGGCTGCTCTGGCGCTGGAAAGACCGAATTGATCGGCAGTTTATGGCGCAGTTTAGCAACTTGCAGCCGATGGAACCGGCTGACTCTGAGGCCGCCATGCCCTGCGCGGGCTGTGGCTCTAAGGTGGGCATCTCGGTGCTAGCCCAAGCCCTGAACCGAATGCCGCCCAAAACTCGCCCCGATGTGCTGATTGGCCTGAGCGCTCCAGACGATGCTGCCGTGCTGCAAGTCCCGGCTGGGCAGGTGATGGTGCAGACCGTGGACTACTTTCGTGCGCTGATCAGCGATCCGTTTCTGTTTGGCCAAATTGCCGCTAACCACTGCCTCAGCGATCTGTTTGCGATGGGGGCTGAGCCGCAGAGCGCCCTGGCCATTGTCAGCCTGCCCTATGCCGCTCCGGCTCAGCAATCCGAGCTGCTCTATCAACTGCTGTCGGGCGCAGAACTGGCGCTTTCGCAGGCGGGCGCGGTGCTGGTGGGCGGGCATACGACGCAGGGCAACGAGCTGGCCTTTGGCTTGACCTGCAACGGCTTGGCCGATCCGGCACAGCTCTGGCGCAAAGCCGGAATGTTGCCCAATCAAGCGCTAATTTTGACTAAGCCGCTGGGAACCGGGACGCTGTTTGCGGCCAATATGCAGCTGAAGGCTGAAGGCCGCTGGATTGAGGCGGCAATTGACTCAATGCGGCTATCTAATCAGGCGGCGGTGGCTTGCCTGCGGCAACATGGCGCGACGGCCTGCACCGATGTCACCGGCTTTGGGCTGCTGGGGCATCTGCTGGAAATGCTGAGCGCCTCTGGGCTGAGTGCTGAGCTGGATCTGGCGGCGCTACCGCTGATTCTGGGGGCTGAAACCACGCTACGGCAAGGCATCCTCAGTTCGCTGCATCCACAAAACGCGCTGCAAGCTAGCCAGATTATTAATCTTGAGTTAGCGGCTCAGCATCCGCTCTACCCAATTTTGTTCGATCCGCAAACTTCGGGCGGGCTGCTGGCTGCTCTGCCCCAGGATGCCGCCCTCGCCTGCTGGGAGGCACTCAAAGGTGCGGGCTATCACCACTGTGCAATCATTGGCCGCAGCTGTGCATCTGGCTCAATCGATCGAAGCCTCGTTCGGTTAGTCACAGACTAGACCGGTTGAGATTGGTTTAGGGCTGCGGCGGATGCTGCTTGTGCCAGTGCTGAGCAATCTCAATTCTACGGCAGAGCCAGACGCGCTCATGCTGCTGCACATAGTCCAGAAATCGCGCCAGGGCGGCAGCTCGCCCCGGTCGCCCCGCCAAGCGACAGTGCAGCCCCACGCTCATCATTTTGGGGGCTGTCTCGCCCTCGGCATAAAGCAAATCAAAGGCGTCTTTTAAATAGGCAAAAAACTGATCGCCAGAGTTAAAGCCTTGAGCGGTGGCGAACCGCATGTCGTTGTTGTCGAGCGTGTAGGGAACCACCAGATGGGGTTTGCCGTAGTCGTAGTCCCAGTAGGGCAGGTCGTCGGCGTAGCTGTCTGAGTCATAGAGAAAGCCGCCCTCTTCTACTACCAGCTGGCGGGTATGGACAGTGCTGCGTCCGGTATACCAGCCTAAAGGCCGACTGCCGGTGACGCGGGTATGAATGGCAATCGCGGTTTGCAAATGCTCGCGTTCGGCCTCTGCGGTAAAGTCGCGGTATTCAATCCAGCGATAGCCGTGGCTGGCAATTTCCCAGTCGGCCTCCTGCATGGCCGCAACTGCCTCTGGGTTGCGCTCTAGCGCCATCGCAATTCCATAGACCGTGACCGGAATGCCGCGCTGCGTAAACAGCCGATGCAGCCGCCAAAACCCAGCGCGACTGCCAAACTCATACATTGACTCCATGTTCATATGGCGCAGACCCGGCCAGGGCGACGCACCCACCACTTCTGAGAGAAAGGCTTCAGAAGCCTCGTCGCCATGCAAAATGCAGTTTTCGCCGCCTTCTTCATAGTTGATCACAAACTGCACAGCAATCCGCGCCTGATTTGGCCAGTGGGGATGCGGCGGCGTCTGGCCATAGCCGATTAGATCTCTGGGGTAGCGCTCAGGCATGGGGCTGCCGTATACAGACAAGTCCTGTCAGCCCCCTAAATCCCCCAATTCTGGGGGACTTTGAGCCGGAAATGGTTCGGAAAGTCCCCCAGAATTGGGGGGTTGGGGGGCTGAAAAGCTCTGAACGATAGTAGATCCGACTTGTGTGTACACCGTGGGGCATAGGGGCAATGAGTAAAGATAGGCCATAAATCTAGTCCCAAGTTTACCGTATCTGTTGCGCTGATTTGAGTTTGGATGCTGGCAAAAACACCTGCATGGTAAACTCTCCAGCAGAAGCATTTTTGGGTGAGTTGAGGAGTGGTTCTATGTCGGATGTCTTTCAGAAATATGTCTTCAAAAGATTTGATGCCAAATGCGTCGGCAATGTGATCTCACTGGCTGTCGCGACAGCTGGCTTAACAGCCGGGATATCTGCCGAGATGTCGGTCAATGCCCAGGTTGTCCAGCCGCCTGCCGTTGAATTAGCCGCACCCCCTGCGCCTAGCTCCACGGTTCGCACCGCCCCCACTGCCTCAACTCCCGTAGTTTCTGGGCTTTCTGAGCAGCCGCGCCTGATTAACGCCTGTCGCTTTAGCCCAGAGCAAAGCCTCTATATCTATGAAGATGCGGCTCGCGCCAACCTGATTCGCACCCTAACTGCGCCAACTCAGGGCGTCTTTCTCACGGGTATTGTCGGCACAGGTCTAGCTCAAATTAAAGAGCCGGTGCTGGGCTGGATTGGCACAGAAGCGGTTGAGCCTTGCACCAACCCAACGCCTTCCCCGACGCCGCGCCCTTCCCC
>CASBQH010000021.1 GCA_949127695.1 Synechococcales cyanobacterium PMM_0073 | reverse complement strand
AGGTGCCGAAGTTGATGCGATTTTGCAAATGTCAAGGGCTTTCTGCGTTTGGGTCCATTTCCACTACGTTGAACCCCAGAAATCCATATTCTCTCTGAGTTAAGCAATTACCATAATTTAGGCTTAATTCGCTTTTAACAGCTTCATAACGCTAACGGTTTATGGTTAGAGCTAGGTCGGAACAATCCTGTAGATCTATACGCTTAGACCATATAATACCTATGCAATATTCAGCTCTGGCTCGTCGGGGGTTTCTCAAGTATTCAGCGGCATTTGGCGGCAGTTTTTTGTTGAGCCAGCTTGTCTCCTGCACAGCTCAGTCTGGCGGTAATAAAGCTGACCAGGCAGGAATCAGCATGGAAGACTGGACGAAAGAGCCAGACCCAGCGCGAGCCAAAGCTCAGCTCACCGAATTTATCACCTACGGAATGCCAGATGACTGGGCTAACTATGGCGAAGTGCGGCAGAAATTTGCCAAGCGTTATGGCCTGGAGTTTCAGCACCAGGATACAGATATGTCATCGCTGGAAGAAATTACCAAGTTTGACGCCGAGAAAAACAACCCGAAAGCCCTGATGGCCGACATCGGCATGCTCTACGGGCCGCTGGCCGAAAAGCGAGGCGTCGTGCCCAACTACCTGCCGCCCAAGGCTTCTGTGCTGCCGGCGGGCTTTAAGGCGGCCAACGGTGGCTGGATTGCCACCTTTGTTGGCGTTCCGGCCTTTGTCGTCAACACAGATGTCGTCAAGAACGTTCCCCAGACCTGGGCTGATTTAGCCAAGCCAGAATATCAGGGCAAAGTTGGCGCAATTGATCCGGTGAAAAGCGGCACTGCCGCCACGTCGTTTCTCTCCTGGGTTTATGCCAGCGGCGGCGACGAGACGAACCTAGCGCCTGGCGTCGAGTTAGCCAAAAAGATTCTGCCCCAGTTTGCGACTACGGAAGGCAATGCCCAGACCCTAGAGAAGGGCGAGGTGCCAATTCAGATTAAATACGACTACAACTGTAATGCGGCGGCAGCTAAAGTCAAAGAGAAAGGCGTGAACGCTGAGGTGATCATTCCGGGTGTATCGATCTACGCACCCTCAGCGCTGATGATCAATAAATACCAGACTGAGCGAATGGATGCCGCCAAGCTGTTCATGGACTACGTCTTGAGTGACGAAGGGCAAGAAGTCTTTGCTAAATTTGGGGCGCGCCCGATTCGCTACGTGGTAGGCGACCTGAAGCTGCCCGACTCCGCCAAAGCAAACTGGCTGCCCGATGCCAAATATGCTCAGGTGAAGCAGGTCAAAGACTGGTCAAAGGTTGATTCAGAAACGATTGGTAATACCTGGAAGGAGCAAGTCGTAGGAGGCTAAACCATTGGATAGTAAAGCCTCGATTGAATCCCCAGTCTTGAGCATAGCTTCAGAACAGCCTCATTCGGTGCAGCAGCGCCTGCTGCAATGGCTAGCCGACTGGTTGCCGGCATTGCCGCTGCTGCTGGTCACCTATGGCCTGCTGGTGGCTCCGGTGCTAGCGCTGCTGGGGCAAAGCTTTCTGTCAGATACAGGCACGCTGACTCTGGCCAACTGGATCAAAACTCTGAGCAGCCGCAGCGACCAGCGGGCAATCATCACTAGCCTGCTGCTAGCGGCGGCCTCAGCGACTAGCTCGCTGCTGATTGGAGCACCGATTGCCTGGTGGGTGTCGCGGATGCTGCCGGTGCAGCGCTCGCTCTGGCTGTCGATGCTGAATATGGCGGCCAACTTCAGCGGCATTGGGCTAGCTTTTGCCTTCGTGGCGATTTTAGGCAGCTTTGGCATGGTGACATTGGCCGTGCAGCAGCTGCCTCTACCCTTTACGCCGCCTGCACCGGGCAGCTTCGGGGGCTTATTACTCGCCTATGGCTACACCAACATTCCGCTGTTTATTCTATTGACGATTCCCGGCATGGGGATTTTGCGGCATGACTGGTGGGAGGCCGCTCAGACCTGCGGCGCTTCGGAGCGGCAGTTTTGGCGAGCAGTGGGGCTGCCGATTCTGCTGCCGTTTGTCGGGGCTGGCTGGCTGCTAGTCTTTACCTGGTCGGTGGGGCTATACGGGATTCCGTTTGCGCTGGCTGGAAATGGCTCCACCCGCAAGCTGTCGCTGATCACGCTGCAAATTGGCGATATTTTGCAGGCCAGCATTTCCGGGCAGGGCGGCGCGGCGGTGCTGTCGATTATTCTGCTGCTGATTGCGGCCATTTCGCTGTTTAGCTACCGCTGGATGATTGGGAGGGCAGCCCAATGGTTTTAGGACGCTGGCTGAAATGGCTGCTGCTGGGCGGGCTGTTAGTCTATCTGCTGCTGCCGATTGTTGCCGTGGTGCTCTACGCCTTTGCGACCAAATGGACGGCGAATATTCTGCCTGATGGCTACACGCTGAGCCACTGGGGCGAGGCGCTGCAAGATCCACGCCTGGTTGGAGTGATGCTGCGGACGCTGGGGCTGGCGATTGGCGTAACGCTGCTGGATATTTTGCTGATTGTGCCCGCCATCTACTGGCAGTGGACGCAGAATCCGCGCATTCGTCCGCATCTGGAGCTCACCGCAGCCATTCCGTTTGTCCTGCCCTACGTGGTGATTGCCTTTGGCATTCTGACGCTCAGCGGCCAGGTCGCGCCTGCCGCGCAGGGGACGCTGGGGTTGCTGCTGCTCAGCCATGCGGCGATTGCCTTTCCGTTTTTCTACTGGGCGGTGGATAGCGCCATGGCCGCTGCCAATATTCCCTTGCTGAACGAGGCCGCTCAAACCTGCGGCGCAACGCCGTTTGGGATTTTGCGGCAGGTCGTGCTGCCCAACATTGGGGCGGGAATTGCCGCCGGCAGTATGCTGGTGTTTGCGGTTAGCTTTAATGAGTTTGCGCTGGTGCAGATTTTGGTAGGAGCGCGGTTTGAAACGATCTCGCTCTACAGCCTAGATTTACTCACCGGCATGAACGCGGATTTTAACAAGCTGGCTGTGGTTACCTGCCTAACGTTCATGATTGTGTTCGCAATCTCAGCACTTTCGGTTTATTTAAATCGAGGTCAGGGGCATCGACGCTTGCTGGGGACAGAGCTTAAAAAATGAGGGGTCGCTATGGGTAATGTCAGTCTACGGAACGTCACCAAACGCTATGGCTCAGTCCAGGCGCTCGATCAGGTCTCAGTCGATATTCTGTCGGGTGAGCTGGTGGCGCTGCTCGGATCTTCAGGCTGTGGCAAAACCACGTTGTTGCGCAGCGTCGCCGGTCTAGAAACCCCGACTCAGGGGCAGATTTTGATTGACGGGCGGGATGTGACGCCGATGCCAACCCGCCAGCGCCCGATTGGCATGGTGTTTCAGAGCTACGCGCTGTTTCCCAACATGACGGTACGCCAAAATATCGCCTTCCCGCTCACAACTCGCCAGAAGCCGACTCGTCAGGTGCAAATGCGAGTAGAGGAAATGCTAGATCTGGTGCATCT
>CASBQH010000020.1 GCA_949127695.1 Synechococcales cyanobacterium PMM_0073 | reverse complement strand
GTGGTGGAGCGGGCGCGGCAGGAGTCGCTGGCCAGCTCTGGCTCGCTGCAATCAATCTGCTGGGGCGCTTCGGCGCTGGGCGGGCTAATTACGGCCTATTTCAGCGGTGCTCTGCTAGAGCATTTCACCACTCGCACGGTATTTGGCATTACTGCCATTTTTCCGCTGCTGGTGTCGCTGGTGGCCTGGTGGATTACCGAAGAGCGGACTGAGCATCGCCAAGACTGGGCGACAGTTCGCGGCCAGATTGGCCAGCTGAAGGCGGCAATTACCCAGAAGTCGATCTGGTTGCCCACAGCCTTTGTGTTTCTGTGGCAGGCTACCCCAACCACAGATGCGGCTTTCTTCTTCTTCAGCACCAACGAGCTGGGGTTTCAGCCAGAGTTTTTGGGGCGGGTGCGGCTGGTGACGAGTCTGGCTTCGCTGGTCGGGATCTGGCTATTTCAGCGGTTTTTGCGGGCGGTGCCGTTCCGGGTGATTTTTGGCTGGACGATGGTAATTTCGGCGGTGCTGGGGATGACAACGCTGCTGCTGGTGACGCATACCAACCGCGCCATCGGCATTGACGACCGCTGGTTTAGCCTGGGCGACAGCCTGATTTTGACCGTAATGGGGCAGATTGCCTATATGCCGGTGCTGGTGCTGGCGGCGCGGCTCTGTCCGCCGGGGGTTGAGGCGACGCTGTTTGCGCTGCTAATGTCGGTTTCTAATCTGGCGAGTTTGGTCTCATACGAGCTGGGAGCGCTGCTGATGCAATGGCTTGGCATTACCGAAACCCACTTCGCCCAGCTCTGGCTACTGGTCATTATCACCAACCTCAGCACGCTGCTGCCGCTGCCGTTTTTAAGCTGGCTGCCGCTGGCCGAAAGCGATCTACCTGAGCATTTAATTCTGCCACCAGAAGCTGAGCTGACGGGCATTGCGCCAGAGCTGAGCTAGCTTGATCCACCCTAGTATTTGGAAGATTTTATATGAGCTTTTTAGGCGAACGCGCAGCGCTACCCAATCCTGAGCTGGCTACTTCTGAGCTGGCGGCTTCTGAGCTGGCGGCTTACGATCTGCAAGACTGGCGCAAGGGCTATCAGTCGCTGACGCAAGAATACGACTACTGGATCGACGAAATTACGGGCGAGATTCCAGCTGAGCTGAGCGGCACGCTATTTCGCAACGGGCCGGGGCTGCTGGAGGTCGGCGGTCAGCCAGTGCATCACCCGTTTGATGGCGACGGCATGATCTGCGCCTTTAGCTTTGGCGCAGGTCGCGCCCATTTCCGCAGTCGGTATGTGCGGACGCAGGCGTTTTTGGCAGAGGAGCAGGCGGGCAAGCCACTGTACCGGGGCGTATTTGGCACAGCAAAACCAGGCGGCTGGCTGGCCAATGCCTTTGATCTACGGCTGAAGAATATTGCCAATACCAACGTAATCTACTGGGGCGGCAAGCTGCTGGCGCTCTGGGAAGCCGCCGAACCGCATCGGCTTGACCCGGCTACTTTAGAGACGCTGGGGCTAGATTACCTGGATGGCGTGATTTCACCGGGCGGCGCGTTTGCGGCACATCCTCGGATCGATCCAGCCTGCGAGCTGGACAACGGCGCGCCCTGCCTGGTAAATTTCTCGATCAAAGCGGGGCTTTCCACCACCATCACGATTTTTGAGTTTGCGCCATCAGGGCAGATTTTGCGGCAGCATTCCCATGCAATTCCGGGCTTTGCTTTCATGCATGACTTTGCCATTACGCCCCACTACTGCATCTTCTTCCAGGCTCCCATGTCGTTTAACCCGCTGCCCTATCTGCTGGGCTTCAAGGGTGCGGGGCAATGCCTCCAGCCGCAGCTCGACAAGCCGACGCAGGTCATTATCATCCCGCGCAATGGCCGCGACCCCATCCAGCGGATTCCGGTCGAGTCTGGCTTTGTCTTCCATCATGCCAACGCCTTTGAGCAAGCGGGGCAGCTCTACGTTGATTCGGTCTGCTATGGCGGCTTTCCGTCGATTGATCCAGAGGAAGACTACCGCGAGGTGCGGTTTGATCGGCTCGATCCGGGGCAGCTCTGGCGGTTTAAGCTGGACTTGGCGGCTCAAACCGTCGAACGCCAGCTGCTGGAGTCGCGCTGCTGCGAGTTTCCGGTGCTGCATCCAGACTACGTCGGTCGCCCCTATCGCTATGTCTATCTGGGCGCAGCCGATCGCTCGACTGGCAACGCGCCGCTGCAAGGCGTAATCAAGCTCGATCTGCAAACCGGCGAACGTCAGCTCTGGAGCGCTGCGCCACGCGGCTTTGCCGGAGAGCCAATCTTTGTCCCCCGCCCCAATGGCACTGCCGAAGATGACGGCTGGCTGCTGCTGCTGATCTTCAATGCGGCGCTGGAATGCTCGGAGCTGGTGATCTTAAATGCCCAGGACTTGAGCGAACCCATCGCCCAGCTGCGGCTGAAGCATCATGTGCCATACGGGCTGCATGGCAGCTTCACGCCAGAGCGATTTGGTGTTGCATAATTTAACCTAAATCTAGATATGAATGCCAGATTCGGTTTTGGCAGAAACTATGATCCAACTCATTCTGTACAGCAAGCCGGGTTGCCATCTCTGTGAAGGGCTGCAAGAGAAGCTGACGCAGATTCAGCCGCCGATTCAGCTGGAAGTTCGCGACATTACCAGCCGCGCTGACTGGTTTGCCGCCTATGAATATGAGATTCCAGTGCTGGTAGATGCGGCCACAGAGCTTACCCTGCCGCGCCCTTCCCCCAGAGCCTCGGTGGCTCAGCTTCAGCAAAGCCTCCAAAAATATCTGTCGGAATCTCGGCAAAATGAGACAAAATAAGCGCAAGTCTTGATCACGCTGGTCTTAGGAGCCGTAGGAAATGAAGCTGAGACAACTGCTGGCCTTGTCTGTCCCGGACGCCAGTCTGCCTGACCACCCCGCCTTGGAGTCTGAGGTGCAGGGACTCGCCACCAACTCTCATGCCGCTCAGCCTGGAGATCTGTTCATTGGGATGCCGGGAACCCGCGTGGATGGTGGTGAATTTTGGCCGGGAGCGGTTGCCGCAGGGGCGCTAGCTGCCGTTGTTTCTGAAGCGGCAGCGGCCAAAACGCCTGACGCTGCCGCCTGCGTCATCGCCTGCCCCGATATGCACCAAGCCTGCGCGCGGCTGGCCGCCACCTTCTACGGCTATCCGGCTCAAACCCTGCGACTGGTGGGCGTCACAGGCACCAACGGCAAAACCACCACCACCCACCTGATTGAATATCTGCTGCTGCAAGCCCAGCGCCCCACCGCCCTGTTTGGCACGCTCTACGCCCGCTGGAAGGGCTATCAGCAGACGGCGCTGCACACCACGCCCTTTGCGCTAGAACTCCAGCAGCAGCTAGCTGGAGCGGTCGAGGCGGGCACAGAGATCGCAGTGATGGAAGTGAGTTCTCATGCGCTGGCGCAGGGTCGCGTGGCGGGCTGTCCGTTTGAGGTGGCTGTCTTTACCAATCTCACCCAAGATCATCTCGACTACCACAAAGATCTCGACGGCTATTTTGCCGCCAAAGCGCTGCTGTTTAGCCCTGATTACTTAAAGGGTCGCGCCGTTGTGAATTTGGATGATCCTTACGGCCAAAAGCTGATCGAGCAAATCAGCGCGCCCGTCTGGTCCTATAGCGTCTCTAACTCGCAGGCTGATCTCTGGATGAGCGATTTGGTTTATGAGCCAGAAGGCGTGCAGGGAATGCTGCATACGCCAGTGGGTCAAGTTGCGTTTCGTTCGCCGCTAGTGGGGCAGTTTAATTTGGCAAATCTGCTGGCAGCGGTTGGCGCAGGGCTGCATCTGGGGCTAGATCTGGCGGCAATTGCGGCGGCTTTGCCAGAGTTTGCAGGCGTGCCCGGTCGCATGGAGCAGGTGCAGATTCAGCCTGATCAGGATATCAGCGTGATTGTAGACTATGCCCATACGCCCGACAGCCTGGAGAATATGCTGCGGGCATCGCGTCCCTTTGTGACTCAGCGGCTGATCTGCGTTTTTGGCTGTGGCGGCGACCGCGACCGCACCAAACGCCCCAAAATGGGAGCCATTGCCGCCGAACTGTCAGACTGGGCGGTGGTCACATCTGACAACCCGCGCACTGAAGACCCGCAGCGAATTCTGGATGATATTCTAGCGGGCATTCCGTCCAGCGTTACCCCAACCGTATTGGCCGATCGGGCTGCGGCGATTCAGACGGCAATTCTACAGGCTCAGCCCGGAGATGCCGTGCTAATTGCGGGCAAAGGCCATGAGGACTACCAGATTTTGGGCACTGAGAAAGTGCATTTCGACGACCGCGAGCAGGCCAGAGCAGCGCTGCTACAGCGATTGAGCCAGCAGCACTAGAATCTAAATCTGGCTCAGTAAGGGTGGTTTTCATTGCAACCTGTGCCACAGAGGCTATATAGATTACTTAGTAGGCTTACTTAATAAGCTATCGAGATGCATTCCCAAAATCCCCTCAGCGCTCCTTCCCATGACCTCAACCCATCCGCCAGATCTGTCTCTGTACGAACTAGCTGTTGCAGCTGATCCAACCTTGCAGCCGCTTCAGCTTAGCCCCACCACCTTTAAGTCGATGGTCAGCCTGCTGTTTAATTTTTTAATTGAGCAGTCGCAGCCCGCAACAATTTGGCTAAAGCTGCCGCGCGGCGAGGTCTGGCAAGCCGAAATTGAGCGCTTCTGTGAGCAATCCTCTGCCCCCTACCGCGTCTATAGCCTCCAAGCCGATCCCAAGCCTCATTCAGCTCAGCCGCTTACCGCTCCGGCTATGCCGCTTGTGCCGCTTTTGCCGCCGGTTCAGCCCGTCAATCCGCTCTACCAAGCTGAGTCAACCTCAGATATTACGCTGCCGGTGGCCTGGAATCCGAGGAATCGAGCGGCCAGTGCCGAAGCCGATGATTTGCTAGATGATTTGGCCGATCTACCCAGTACCACCATCGATAGCTCCAAGGTGCAAATTCTGCCGCTCTCGGCTGACAGCCAGCTGAAGCGCGAATATTTTGTGCTGGTTGTCTCAGCCCGCTTTCAGGTGCTAGTGGTAGCGCATCGTCCGCGTTCGCTGCGTTCAGAGAGCGTAGAAGATCAGGGGCGCAAAAGTTTGTTGGGGCTTTGCTGCTTTGATCCGGCTCTACTCCAGCCAGTTTTGGAAACTGGGATTCATGCAGCAATTTGTTTTGGCCAACCTGACGCCAGCAGCGCCGATCTACAGCCGCTGCTCGTCTCCTGGGATAGCCTCAAGCAAGAATATGAGATGACGACCGATCCGGCAGTGCTGGGGCGGCTGCTGGCGATGCAGATGCAGTGTCAGGAAGACCTCTGGCGCAGCAGCATGACGCAGCGCCGTCTGGCTGAGGCGATGCCCCAACTTCAGCAGCAGCATACTGAACTGCTGAATGACTTGCAGGGCAAAGATGAGTTTATTAAAAATATGGGTCTGGAGCTACGCACGCCGCTCTCGACGATGAAAACGGCGCTGTCACTGCTCAATTCGCCTAGCCTGAAGTCGCCTCAGCGCCAGCGCTACATGGAAATGCTGAGCCAGGAATGCGACCGTCAGGGGCGGTTAATTTCTGGGGTGCTGGATCTGGTGCAGCTGGAGAGCGGCGCGGATCAGGTGCAGATGGAGCCGCTGCGTCTCTCGGAAATTTTGCCGGGAGTGGTGAGTACCTATCAGCCGCTGGCTCAGGAGAAGGGCGTCATGCTGGCCTATGTCGTGCCTGACGATCTGCCGCCAGTTTCTTGCTCAACGGCTTGGCTGAAGCAAATTGTGATCAATCTGCTGCATAACAGCATTAAATTCACGTCCAAAGACGGGCAGGTTTGGGTGCGGGCGAGACAGCAGGGCGAGCTGGTGCAGATTGAGTTTCGCGACAGCGGCATCGGCATTGCTTCAGCAGATCTGCCGCGAATTTTTAATCGCTTTTACCGGGTGCGCGGCATCCCCGAAGATACCAACGGCGTCGGGCTGGGGCTGGCGATTGTGCAGCAGCTCTTGCTGCGCTCTGGCGGCTCAATTGGCGTTAAAAGCAGGCAAAACGAAGGGTCAATCTTTACGGTGCAGCTGCCGATTTATCAGCAGTAGGCCATTGCTGATAGTCTTAATAAATTTACAGTCTTGATAAATCAGACTCCAATCGGAGTCTGATGCGCTGTCTTAGGGTTTGAGCTGACATATACGTATTTTCTCAAGCTTCCCGCGCATCTCGCCAGACGCAGTTCGCCCAACCTTTACCCCAGCTTGATTTCAACCGTGACATTTTGCAGGTTGGGGCTAGGATGTTCCTGCAAGTAAGCTTGAATCAGCTGCTGGCAGATTTCC
>CASBQH010000019.1 GCA_949127695.1 Synechococcales cyanobacterium PMM_0073 | reverse complement strand
TCAGCACCGTCAAGCCACAGCTCTGACACTGATACTGATCGCGCTGAAACACATAGCCACGAACGGCAGCGGGAATTTTGATCCGACGAGATGGCATAACTTAGAGAATTATTTACAGATCGATAGCCTGACGAATTCCGTCCAGTGAATCGTCCGATACTTCAGGTTCATCGGGGCAAAATTCAAGATACACCGCAACTCGGACTTTGCCTTTCTGCCAGTCTGATTTTCCGGGGCAGAGGATCTCGCAAGGAACACCTTCGCTATTTAACAAATTCTGATATTCATAGCTCAAAATACCTTGTGATCCTTTTAAACTCTCAGCAATTTGTACAAAGACATTACCTCCTCCAATAATTGCTTTGATATTCGAGAAAAATTCCTTCACTCTAAAATTAGCAGGCTTCAAGGACAGAACAGCTCCTTGATGTTCAGTCTCGTGCTTCAACAGCTCAAATTTTTTCTCCACGATCAAGTATCTCCTAAAAAATTTTGCTTCTTACTTAAAGTCCCCCAAATCTATGACTCGAGGGACAAAACCGGCAAACCCTACGCCTCAATCAACTCCGCGCCTGTCGCTTCTTCCACCGCTCCAACCTCTACAGCTTCCACAGGCAAAATCATCAGATCCTCTTTGCCAATAGCCGGGAGTTTCTGACGGTCAAGCTGCATCGTTTCCAGACAAGCATTGATGCCCGAAACCGACTGGTTGTACTGCTCGATTTTCTGCTCTAGCTCAACCTGCTGACGCTGATTGCTACGAATTTTCTCCTCTGCTTCCTTGTCAAGAATTTGAGCCAGATAAGTCCGCGCCTGATCATACTGCTGCAAAATCTGATCCGCCTGGTCACCCGCCGCATCAAGCAGATGCAGATTCAGCGTTTGGTTAATCGTTTGGCGGAAAGTCCGCATCACAGTTTCCTTCACCTTTTGCTCAAAGTCCAGCTTCAGAAGCTGGCGAATCGCGGGTTCAGCCTCAATCATATTCTGATAATCAAAGCCCCGGCAGGATTGCTGCAAGGTTTGGCGCAGTTGCCACATTGAGCAAGAGCCTTCGGTGTAAAATTCTGGCCGTTCGCGCACATAGCGGTCGCATTCGGTGCGAGCTTCGTTGACCAGCGCCGCGCTAACCTGCTGCTCCAGCTGAGTCAGCCGCAGCTCTAGGCCGCTGTCATGCCCCAGCAGACGATAGAGATTGCGGTAATAGTCCTGCTGCCGCACCTGATCGCGCAGATGCTGGAAGAAGTTAGCGACCAGCTCTTGCGAAGACTCCACCAGCACGGCTTCGAGGCCGTCCGCCAGATAGTAAAAAGCCTCGGCCAAGATTGCCAGCAGCGGCACTACCGAATGACGCTTGTGGCTAGCCTGAGCCAGCTTATGCACCTCGCCCACCGAAAAAGTATTCAGCAGCTCATCCAAACGGCCAACCATTCTGGCCTTCAGCTTCAAAAAGCTGGCTTCCAAAACGCTGTTGCTATTGCTGGCCACAGCTCGATTCACCGTCTGCTCAATATCCTGCCGGAATCGGTCGCCCACCTGCTTCAGCTCTCGGCTCAGCTGGCGCAGCTCCTGCTCTTTGAGGCTGGCGATATCCTGCGGCTGGCTAATCAGCTGCTGCCATGCTTCCACGTAGCTTTTTTTGAGGCTGATGCAGAGCGGCTGCAAGTCATCGGCCAAATTTGCCAGCAGCAGCGGGCGCTTTTCGGTGGTCAGGTAGCGGGTGATGGCGCTGCGGAATGCCTCAATGCCGCTATCTTGAATTAGCTGCTCCACTAGCGGATCGCCCGATTCACGCAAAATTCGCAGGTAGTTCTCGGTGGGCGACTCGTAGCTCTTCACCTCAATCCGGAAGCGGTCGGCAGGCAGCTTGCCAGAGTTGGTGCAGTAGCGGTTAAACTCACTCACAAACTGCGGTGTTTCTGATTCTGAGCCAGATTCTGAGCCAGATTCTCCGCTATGGCCAAACAGCGTCTCCAGCCCAAACTGACCGCTGTGATCCTGACGGATCTGACTGCCGTAAAACCCAAGCAAACCGCTGGTTTTGTAAACGCGACTGGAGTCACGAAACTGCTCTTGAATCAGCCGCTCTAGCCGCTGTCGGAGCTGCGTGTTGTACCAGGTTTCGTCCACCCGATTGAACACATAAAAGACACGATCGCGAACGCTAGGATTACCTTTGGTTTTCTCCAACAGCTCGGTTTCTTCGCTGGTCATATCGCCAGCCGAAGCAGGCTTGAGGACGCAAACCACCGCCGAAGTATCAGGATGCTCAATTTTAGCGTAGGTGAGTTCAGCGTCTTTTTTAACAGGCGCATCAATGCCCGGTGTATCCACCAGAATATTGCCGTCCTTGAGCAAGTCATGGTGACAGTAATATTCCACCCGCTTCAGCACGGCGCTGTTGGCTCCGCGACGGGCATAGCTTGCGGCCTCCTGCAAATTGCTGAAGTTAAACCGCTCCATCGAAAAGGTGTTCTGCTTCACCGTATGAATATGCTCGCGGTTGGCAATAAAGCCCGCCAGCAGAAAGTTCAGCGCGCTAGCCTGCTTTGCCTGCTCCGATTTACTCTCGCCGCCCTCAGCTTGAATCACCTGCTGGCATTTTTGCTGAAGCAGCTCGATCACTTCAGGCTGGTTGATATTCACGGTGGCGTTTAGCCCTAAGCGCCCGCAGAGAATATTCGCCTGCTCGCGGATTTCGGCCTCGCTCATGAAGGTGAGCACGACCCGCTCTTGGTCGGGTTCGGCGTAGGCAATCTGGCATTCTGTGCCCGTCGCGTGACCCTCGGCGCTGTAGAGCAGTTCGCGCTCTAGCAAAGCGTTAATCAGCATTGACTTGCCCGCACTAAACGCGCCCGCAAACACAATTTCAAAAGTGGGCGCAATCGCTTTACGCAGCGAATTTTGAATGGCGGTGCTGTCGGAGGCGCGCAGCTGGGGTTCCTGCTGCTGAAGCTGAAGCAGCGCGTTGACCTGATTTTGCAGAGCTTGACAGGGAGATAGCATGGTGGATCTGATCGCTAGAGTATGGAAGCCAATGGACATTACTCTAGATTGCCCCTGCTGGCCGGAAAAATCCGGATTAAGCTGCGGCTTAGTCAAGACTTTATGCTGAAATATTGCAGCGCAGGAGATTCACCTACCGCCGCAGATTCCCTACCCCTAGCTCCCGGATGTAGACCGCCGGATCTTGAGCAACCCAGCCCAGCCGCGAGTTTGAACGCACCTGAAAGTTAAGAAAAGGCGTCTGAGCTGCCGCCGCGCCCACCGTACCCAGCTCCGCGCCAGCCTGCACCTGCTGCCCCAGCTTAACCGCAATGCTGTCCAGCTGAGCATAGCGAGTTTGCAGCCCCTGACTGTGATTGATCACCACCAAACCTGTCCCATTTTGCTTGCCCGCAAACGCCACAATTCCCGCCCCTGCCGCCAGCACCGGCGTGGCCATCTGCACCGCCAAATTCACCCCGCTGTGAAACTCCACCGCATTCGTCGTCGGGTTCACCTGCCAGCCATAGGCCAGCAGAACAGGCGCAGTTTCGGGCAGCGGATAGCGATCAATCGGGCTGGCAGCAGCCTGGGCAACTGTTGGCGTCGGGGCAGGCGACCAGTTGACGCCGGGGACAAATACCACTGTTGGCGCAGTCTGACAGCCGTTCTGCTCAAACAGCAGGTCAGCGCGGACGCCATACTGCTTCGCCAAATCTCGCCAGCTCTGGCCCGCAGGCACCGTCACCCGAATGCCATTGTAAGGCGGCACCAGAATCTCAGTTCCTGGCTGTACGGCAGTCTGCTGCAAGGCTGGATTCATCCCAATCAGCGTAGTCGGCAGCAGGCTGTAGCGCTCAGCAATGCTCTCCAGCGTTTCACCCGCCGTGACGCGATGCCGCAAGACCCGCGACAGTGCCGGAGTTGGGCAGGCCGCAGGCGATTGAGCCAATGTCGATTGACTGCTCCCAAAAACAGCCAAACTAGCCGCTAAACTAAAGGTAAGCGCTAGCAGTCTGCCGCTGGCTGGCCAATTGGCTAATTGATTGCCTAATTTACTGCCTGATTGATTGCCTAGTTTGAGGTTGAGCTTGCGGTCAGATTGAGGCATATTGCCAGGTGTCGCCAAGATTTACTGGGGGAGCTTCTGCTTAAATTTTAGCTGCATCTTGAAAGCAGCGATTCCTTTTACAATTTAGCTCTGCTAGTCAGCTAAAACTATTCTGCTAAAAC
>CASBQH010000018.1 GCA_949127695.1 Synechococcales cyanobacterium PMM_0073 | reverse complement strand
CTCGACCGCGAGCTGCAAATTCTCTCGAATTTTCTGACTAGCCAGCTACGAGGCCGCAGCCTCAGCGAAATTGCCCATCTCGACTGGGGCAATCTGGGGCATGAGTTTGAGCGCTATGGCGAGCTGTTGCGTCATTCGGCAGGCGAGCTGCATCGTCGCAGCCAGCTGGCGGTTTCCACCCAGATCTTGATCAACGGCGTGGCCGAATTGCTGCGCCGTCACCCCGAGTTTTCAGAAGTGCAGCAGGTGCAGACGATTATTCAAACCCTGGAGTCAGAGCCGGGTCAGCTCTGGTCGCTGATTTTTGATGCGGCTCCGGCTCTGCCCAATCCAGAATCTAGCGGCAGTCGGGGCGCAAGTCGAGTCACGGTGCGGATTGGAGCCGAAAATCCGCTAGAGCCATTCCGCTCTTGCGCTCTGGTTTCGGCCACCTATCGGCGCGGCGCGGTGCCAGTCGGCAGCGTTGGGATGCTGGGCCCCACCCGCATGGTCTATGAAAACGCCATCGCCATCGTCGAGACGGCGGCCAACTACCTCTCCCAAACGCTGAGCCAGGAGCCGGGATAGCAGGGCTGAATTGAGCAAGCCACCGTAACTCCCGCGCCATATTGCGCCATATTGCGGTAGTCTAGGAAGCTGAACGCTCGGCAGATTCTTTCAACTTTAGGCAATCTTCTTGAGGCAACTTGGGCAATTTCTATGTCTAATATGTCTGAACCGCTACCGCCAGAATCTATTCCAGAGGCTGCGCCAGCCATTCCAGAGGCCACACCAGAAGCCAGCGCCTCGGCTGAACGCAGCGCCAAAGCTCGACAGATGCTGGGGATGAAAGGCGCACAGGCGGGCGAAACTTCGATCTGGAAGATTCGCCTCCAGCTGATGAAGCCCATCACCTGGATTCCGCTGATTTGGGGCGTGCTTTGTGGCGCAGTTTCATCGGGGCGCTTCACCTGGACGCTGGAAAATGTCTTGGTGGCTGCTGCCTGTATGCTGCTCTCTGGGCCCATCATGACGGGCTACACCCAGACGCTAAACGACTTCTACGACCGCGAGATTGACGCAATCAACGAACCCTACCGGCCCATTCCCTCCGGGGCAATCTCAGTGCCGCAGGTGATCACGCAGGTGCTGCTGCTGCTGGCTGCTGGCTTAGGGATTGCCTTTGGCCTCGATCGCTGGGCAGGGCATGAGTTTCCGACGATTACGCTCTTGGCGATTGGCGGCGCGTTTCTGGCCTATATTTACTCTGCGCCGCCCCTGAAGCTGAAGCAGAACGGCTGGGCTGGCAATTTTGCGCTGGGCGCGAGCTATATTGCGCTGCCCTGGTGGACGGGTCATGCCCTGTTTGGCGATCTGAACTGGACAATTGTGCTGCTGACGCTGTTCTATAGCTTTGCAGGACTCGGCATCGCGATCATCAACGACTTCAAGAGCGTAGAAGGCGACCGTCAGATGGGGCTGAAATCACTGCCGGTGATGTTTGGCATTACCACTGCTGCCTGGATCTGCGTTTTGATGATTGACGTATTTCAGTCTGGCATGGCGGCTTACCTAATTGGGATTCACCAAAATCTCTATGCGGCCATCTTGATCTTGCTGATCATTCCGCAGATTACCTTCCAAGATATGTATTTCCTGCGTGACCCGCTCAAAAACGATGTGAAGTATCAGGCCAGCGCCCAGCCGTTTTTGGTGTTTGGGATGCTGGTGACGGCTCTGGCGCTTGGGAATGCGGCCATTTAAGCAACAGACTTTTGGTTTAAAATCAAGCAGCTGCGGTTGCGTTTTATCCTAAAAAAGACTAATTTTGTGTGAAGTTATATCCAGACTTGGCTAACCCAGTGCTAAACCCAGTGCTAAACCCAGTGCCCTTAAGTCATCGCTGAGCCGTTTCCCCTCAGCAATGACTTAATTTCGGAGCGCTTTGTGAGGAATTGCAGTGACAGATTTTTTGACTAAGTTAAAGTCGATCTCTAACCCGAAGCGCGGGATTGAATCTCCTAGCGCTGCCGATCCTAAGCCAGAAGAGATTGACTCCAAGCGCCGTCGTCGCAGCCCGCGTCGGATGACAGAACCCTCGCCAGACAATCTGCGTCCCGATCTGCTCTATCAGCGCTGGTGGGCTTGGGCGGCGGTGGGTCTGAGCTTGGGCTTGGCTGGGTCAATGGTGGCCGGAAAGCAGACGATGGAAGCGATCAGGCAAGATCTGCCGGCTTCTGCTGGAGCGCTCACCTACGTGCGGACGGGTTCGCTCACCATTAAGGCCGGTGACGGCACGGTGTTGCAGCAGATGGGGCCTGCCACTCGCGACAAGGTTGGCATTAGCCAAATGCCGGTGCTCTTGCCCGAAGCGTTTATTGCCTCAGAAGATCAGGATTTCTATAAGCATGGCGGCGTGGACTATGGCGCAATTGGCCGCGCCACGCTGAAAAATTTGGTGGCGCGAGATGTGGTCGAAGGCGGCAGCACGATTACCCAGCAGCTGGCGCGGATTGTGTTTTTGGGGCAGGAGCGCAGCCTCGGTCGCAAAGTCCGCGAGGCGCTCTTGGCGCAGAAAATGGAATCCGAGCTGTCTAAGCCGCAGATCTTGGAGCGCTATTTGAACCTAGTTTACTTAGGCTCAGGCGCTTATGGTGTGGCCGATGCCGCCTGGATTTACTTTAGTAAGCCAGTCGAAAAACTGACGCTGGGCGAAATGGCCATGATTGCCGGGATGGCTCCTGCCCCCAGCGACTATTCGCCGCTGATTAACCCAGACTTGGCTCGCCAGCGCCGCAACATTGTGCTAGAGCGGATGGCCTATGTTGGCTTTATTACGCCCGCCGAGCGTGATGCCGAAATGGCCGCTCCGATTACCGTCAAGCCCGGTGCCCAGCGGTTTGTCCAGAGCGAAGCGCCCTACTTTACCGCTTATGTGCAGCAGCAGCTACCCACGCTAATTTCTAAAGAAGAGCTGGAGCTAGGCGGACTCACGGTAGAAACTACGCTTAACCTGAAATGGCAGAAGCTGGCTCAGGAAAAAGTCAACTACGCCATCCGCAACTATGGCCCCTATGAGGGCTTTAAGCAGGCGTCGCTGGTGTCAGTTGATCCGCGCAACGGCGAAAT
>CASBQH010000017.1 GCA_949127695.1 Synechococcales cyanobacterium PMM_0073 | reverse complement strand
GGCGCAGGTGGCTGAGTTTCTGGCCGCTGAAGCGGAAGCTGCTAAAGTCCCAGTGGAAGCTAGCGTCGCTTGAGGCATGATTGCCATCACTTGCCATAATCAGCAAAAATGATGAGGCGAAGTCATGGCTGAGCTACTGGAGCAACCCACTGGCCAGCGATTGGTGCATAGCGGCCACAGCTGGGAGCAGTTTAAGCTGATCCAGCAGGGCTTCGCTGGCTTTCCAGGGGTGCGGCTCTCTTACTACAGCGGAACAGTTGAGATTCTGATGCCGGGACGCGATCACGAAATGGTTGCCAGCTTCATTGGCTACCTAGTCATGACGTTTTTGCTCACCCAAGGCATCCGCTTTAAGCCTGCGCGCTCCATGACGCAAGAAAAACCCGGCCTGGTGTCGGTGCAGGCTGATGAGTCTTACTATATTGGTGAGTCAAGTCTACACGCAGATCAGCCGATTCCAGATTTATCCATTGAGGTGGTGATCAGCAGCGGCGGTGAGAGTAAGCTGCCGCGCTATCTGGCGCTGGGCGTGAATGAGGTTTGGTTCTGGCAGGATGGGGCGTTTCGGCTCTATCGGCTGCGGGAGCAGGGCTATGCGAACTGCGCGCAGCGAGATTCCTGGCCTGGGCGATCTGGATATTGAGCTGCTCAATCGCGCTGTGCTAATGGCTGAAATTGACGAAGGGCAGGCAGTTGCTGAGTTTCGGCGAGTCATCGAAGGAGCCTGAAAACTTGGCGCTATCAATCTTACGAAATCTTGCATATGTAAAACAGCGCGACGGCTAACAGAGGCTAGATGAGTCACGTCAGGGGTTCTCTAGTGATGATTAAATCAAGCTCTCTGTGGGATGGATGGCGCTTTCGGTTTGGGGACAAAGCGGCTAAGCTACTCTGTAGAAAAGCGGCTGTGCGGCAGCGGCTGAATATCTCGATGCAGGTGTTTCCCTCCCATGTGTGATGACGAGCGACTTCAGTATCTGCTGGCTCAGATCGGCCAGCTTTTAAATTCGCAATTGCGGCGAAAACTCTGTATATCGGAGCTGTTGATGCATATTCAGCAATCGCCAAAGCTGCTTCGCAGAAAACATCCAGACTACTATGATGCTTTGAGTCAGACCGTGATATGGGTAATTAAAAAGATTGAAGGTTTTAAGCCTGAATCGCCACCGCCAACTAATTCTGAAGAATTTATCTGGTGGGTGAATGGATATTTGGCATGGCGAATTAATGATCTGTATCGCCCTGACATGGAATATCTACCCAAGCGCTTTAAGCCTGTAAGGCTCAACGAAGCTACTGAGAATGGAAATGAGAAATCCGAGTCCATAGCAGATCCAAAGGGATTAACTGCGCTTGATGATCTAATCCGAGAACAGCAGCAAAATCGGCAACAGCGAATTGGTCAGCAGATCCGAGACTATATTGAGCAAGATCCGCAGGGTATTTTAACAAGCTGTCATCCCCGCAAACATCCTGAATGCAACGCTCAGGTGTTGACAATACGGGTGCAGCTGAACGAACCACCCCAAACGATCCGTGCCATTGCCGTCGAACTTGGCATCCCTGAACAGACAATTTATACACACTGGAGAACGAAATGTCAGCCCCGCCTGCGGCTGATTGCTTTGCGGTTTGACGAGCTGCTGAGGCAAGCCGTCATTGAGCCTGAGGCAAAAGATCGGCTCAGTCAATGCCATCTGCAAGAGCGTCCAGAATGCAACTGCTGGAATCTCGCAGAACTGCTTTTGCTAACCGATCCGGCGGTAGAGATTTCTACAATCGCCCAAAATATCCAGATCTCAAAAGAATCCGATATTTGGAATCATTGGGACAAGCATTGCCTGCCCATTCTCAAACGATTTCGCTCGTAAACTTTGCTGATCAACTTTAAGAAATTAAACGCTCATGAGTATTGCAACAGTGCTAAGAATGCCCGTTCCGCTGAATCACGAAGCGCATGACTATGCGGCTCGATTTGCGGCTGAACAGGCAACGCCCGCTAAAGGTAAACGGGTCTATCTGAATACGCTGGCCGTCTATGCCGTGCATACCTACCTCAACTGGCTGAATATTCCAACTGATTTAGCTCAGTCTGACTGCTGGCAGCCGGGACTCAGAGCCATGTTTGATTTAGCAGATCTAGCAGTGCCAGAAATCGGCGTTTTAGAATGTCGGCCAATCTTGCCTGGAACCGAAGCATTCACTCTGCCGCTAGAAGTCATTGAAGATCGAATTGGCTGTGTTGCCGTGCAGTTTCAAGAGGATTTAAATACAGTTGAGCTGTTGGGATTTGTGCGGGCAATTGCCGATGAACCACTAGAGCCAGAAATTCCGCTCAACCAGCTGCTGCCGCTAGACTCACTGCTGGATTTACTCTATCCTGAAGCCGCAATTCACAATTTGCGCCAGTGGTTAGAAGGGCAGTTTGGCGAACAGTGGAAATCGATTGATCAACTCGTACCAATGCGGCATCGCAATGCGGCGCGCAGCCCAATTAATTTAGGTGACGGCTTCTCAGTACCCGCTCAGGTTGATGCCCAGGTTAATTCTGTCAGCCGCGCCATGACCATTCAGCTCGCGCAATCTAGCACAACCGTGGTGCTGGTGGTGCAGGTGATTGCCATTATGACTGCCGAAAGTCGGCTGAATGTGAGCCTGCGGCTTTATCCAGATAATGCCGCTAGAACGCTGCCTCAGGGTTTAACTATTGCCGTTTTGGATCAGGCCAATTCAGTGGTGTTGGAGTCGCAATCAAATGCTGAGACTCTGCCAGAGCTACTGCTAAACTGCCAAGCGGGCGAGCAGTTTACGATGCGGATCTCGCTGGGAGACTATAGCGTTACCGAAGCATTTTGCGTTTGAATTCAAGCAATCTGGTTGCTGCTTTATAGATACATATAGATAAGCTCAAGGATAGGCCGATGGCAATTATTAGACTGATTATTAGACCCCGCGATACCGATCATCCTGAAGCTGGATTTCGAGCCACCTTGGATGCCAAAGATTTTCACATGGACGAAATTGAAGCATCGCTGCCCAAAATGCCGCAGTCGCTGCAAAACGCCTTAGCAGACTGGAAAGCCGCCTATTCAACTCAAGAGGGCGTCCGCTCGCACTATCGGATTAGCGGCGTTGTAATTGATCACCCAATTCAGGATGTCATTGGCCTATCTGAATCTCTGAGAAAGCAGCTTAATCTTTGGCTCGCCTTCCCAGATGAACATTGGCGAGAAATTCGGGAGGAGCTGATTAGGCTGTCGTCTCGCATCAATGAGCCGCGCCTGCTGATTGATTTAGGCCAAAACGATCTGCTGAAGCGATTGCCTTGGCAGGATTGGAATCTGTTAGTCCAGAATTACCCGGAAGTCGATGCTGCTCTGCGCGCTTTTTCGCCAGGACATCTAGGAACACAGCTGGTTTACCCGCAGGCTGCAAAAATCAGAATTTTGGTTGTCGTGGGCGACAGCACTGGGATTAGAACAGAGCAGGATTTGGAGGCGATCAAAACCTGGGAGCGAGAGTATCCGACCAAGGTAGAAATTATTGAGTTACTACAGCCCACAACCAAAGAGCTACAGACTGCTCTCGATGACGCACAGGGCTATCACATTTTTGTCTACGTCGGTCATAGCCGCAGCAGTGATGACGGACAGGTGGGCTGGCTATCGCTGAATGCAACCGACGAGCTGAGCATTCTTAACTTTAGATTGGCTTTGAGAAGAGTCGTCGAGAGAGGCTTGCAGCTGGCAATTTTTAATTCTTGCGACGGCTTGGGCTTGGCGCAGCAGCTAGCGCAGCTCAACCTGCCGCGCTGCATTGTGATGCGTGAGCCAGTGCCAGATATGGTGGCCGTCGAATTTATTGATCGCTTCTTTCGTCAATTTATTAAAGAGCAGCAGCCCTTGATGCGCTCGGTGCGAATCGCCCGCCAAGGGTTAGAGCATTTCAATACGCAGTTTTCTGAAGTCACTTGGCTGCCAATTGTCTGCGCTAAGCAAAACATGCCGCCGCTCACCTGGCAAGATCTGCTAGATCATCTTTCGCCAGAGCTAGAGCCACCGCTGCCGCCAGAGCCAGAGCCACTGCTGCCGCTAGAGCCACCGCCACGAGGCTCCAAGCATCTCAAAAAAGTTGCCGCAGGGATTGGGGCACTAGCTTTAACAGCGGCTCTTGTCAGTGAACCTGGCATCAGAAACCGCTTATTCAGCTTATTTAACCCTGCTTCACCTGTCACGATCCAAGCTCTCCAGCCCGCAGCTCAGCTGATCAGCGCAGGTGGAGAGCCAATTGAGAGCAGCATAATTGCCCTCAGCGGCAACTATGCAGAGCTGAAGCAGCAGGGCATGGACGCCTTTAAGGCAGGCAATTATCCGACTGCAAGAGATAAATTTGCTCAGATTCGCGATGAGGCTGAAAAGCAGTGGCGACAGTCTAAAGATCCTGAGGCCCGAAAAGCGCTCCAAGATCCGACTGTGTTGATCTACAAAAACAACGCCGAGGTGCGGCTGCGTCACCAAAACGGCGAACCGATCTATCCCATTGCCGCCGCCGTGCCGCTGAATATTAACATCGGCCAGCAAATGCTGTTTGGGATTGCCCAGGCGCAAGATCGGGCGGTCAATCCAGCGAGCAGCGATCCGGTCAATCTAGAAATTATCGTGGCCAACGATCGCAACGATCCTAATCAGGCTCAGGCAATTGCCGAGTCACTGGCAAAGACTAAATTTGAGGGTCGCCAGATTTTGGCCGTAGTTGGGCATTACACCAGCAACAGCACCTGCGATGCGCTCAAGACGGGCTATGCGCCTGCCCAAATTCCGGTCGTTTCGCCGCTCAGCACCGCTGCGGATCTGCGCCAAGACTGCGGCAACTCAAACCTGTTTTTTCGCACCACCTCATCTACCAAGATTGAAGCTGAAACGCTGGTCAATTATTTAATTAACTTGAAGCCCCGTCCCAAAGTGGCAGTTTTTTATAATAAAGAGGATCAGTTTAGTCTGAATCTGTACAACCAGTTGCAGTCAGCTTTACTCGCCAAGGGGGGCATTGTCCTCCAGGCGTTCGATCTATCTACTGCAATTGATCCTGAGGCAACGCTCAAGCAGGTTAGCAATGTTGATGCCTTAGCAGTCTTACCCGATGGCCGCACCGGCAGTCCAGATGCGTTCAATCGGGCTGTTGAGGTGCTCAAAGCCAATCGTGGCGAGAAGCTGATGCTGGGTTCAAATCCGCTCTACGATGACGCTGTGGTTAACAAAGGGGGTGGCGCGGAAAACCTCAAGAACAAACTGCTGATCGCGACAGATTGGTATCGGCAATGCGTCCCTACCGGAGCCGGGAGTTTTGTCAAAGAGGCAGAAGAGACCTATTGGTTTGGCGGCGTCAATCGCAGCACGGCGTTATCTTACGAAGCGATCCAGGCATTGCAAGCTACTTTGAAGCCCAATGTCACCTCAGCCGAAATTCAGCAGAGCCTCTCAATGCTGCAAGGGGTCAAAAGCAACGTATTTCCAAACAAAACCATTAGCTTTGATGCGAATGGCGATCGCGAAGAGCTTACTACCCGCGTCCTCACAACGCCAACTGGCAATCCAAACAATCCGTTTGGACTAATGCCCGGTACAAGCTGTCGGTAGCCGCAGCTGCTCGGTAGCATTTCGCGTCATTGCATTCGGCCTCCAGATCATCTCTGGGGGCTTTGCCGTATTTAGGGATTTCATAACGCCAGCACTGCCGCCTGTTCTTTAAGTAGAGGGCAGTCTCTATTTGCCAACGTCGCTTTCGTAAGCTCTCGCCAAAATCATCATAATGCGGTCGCAGTCGAACGTTTAGTAAATAGAGGCAATAGCCCCAGCATCCACCATCTACTTCAGGAGTTGTAATGGTAATCCCCACCCTCGCATCCCAAGCGCTCTCCAGCATTTGCAGATTTTCTCTAGGCGCAGATAATTTACCTCCGCCCAAAGCAACAATGACAGCGGCTGACTGATCAGATGGAAATTCTTCCTGAGCCGATTGCTGCTAGAGCCTGCGGCAATCGGCCTAGCTGCTCCTTCAGTCCCGCACAATCGCCAGCCTCAGCCCCAGCCCCAGCCCCAGCAGCACGGCTCCCATGACCCGCTCTAGCCAGTGCGAAACGCTGACAAACCGCCGCTTGATCAAAGGCTGAGAAATGGTGACGGCTACAGTCGTAAACCAGAGAAACTCAATGCTAGCGACCGTTATACCATAGAGCATCTGCACCCAAAATGGCGTTCCGGGCTGGATCAGCTGCGTAAACAAAGCAAAGAAAAACAGCGTCACTTTAGGATTGAGCAAGCAGGTAAGTAAACCCATTCTGAATGCTTGCTTTGAATTGATCTGAATGTTAACGGCTGTGTCTTCTATATCAGCAGGCCGATGTTTTTTAGCCTGAAGTGATTTGATCCCAATGTAGATTAAATAAGCCGCACCCATCCATTTCAGGATGTTAAATACTAACACTGAGCGCGTAATAATCACGCCAATTCCCACCAGCCAACCGCCAATGTGAATTAAATCGCCAACCGCCAATCCGAGCGCCGTATAAATCCCTGCTCGCTGCGTATGAGCCAAGCTGTTTCGCATCGTGATCACCAGATTTGGGCCAGGGCTAATAATCACCAACGAGCAAACCAAAACAACGCTAAACCATTGCGCTAAGTCAATCATCATCAAAATTTTGCAGAAACAACTTCAGGGGCAACCGGCTGCCGAAACGAGAAAGCGTAAGCCGTCGAGCCATGCTGCCGCAGGTATTCTAGGCGAGCTTTAGCTTCAGGCACAGTCGGAAGGCTGCCAATCGGAATCCACCAGAGCGCCATGGTCGGCAGATCTGACTTGGCAAACCAACGGCGTCGATCGCGCATTGCCGCGCCATGCTGACTGCGATAAACATAGCCAGACAGCGCCGCCACAGATTCCCAGACCGAGAGGTTAAACAAAATTCGCTCGTCTTCGTAGGCGCGCAGGCTAGTGGCGTTACCGTCATCTTCCTGCAATCGCCAAACGAAGCCGGGACTGATATCGGCAATTTGATTAATCTGCTGAAGCTGTGCTACAAAATCAGCCATTGTTGGGTCGCTCAGCGGAGCTAGCATAGTCGCGATATTAACCTGAGCGAGATGATAGTTCGGCATGGGTGGCTCAAGCGAGAGAACAGTCTGTAGCATATCTGCCGCAGCTGGTTTGAGGTAGAGCCACTTTTGAGCTATTTGTAGAATACCAATTGTAGAGAACCAATCCTGCCTGATGCTCTGGCTAACAATTGACCGCAATGCCAAAATTCCCTTAATTCGCCAAATCTATTTGGAACTACGCCAGCAGATTTTGCAGGGCAAGCTGCCTGCCCAGACTCAGCTGCCCGCTACTCGTGCCTTGGCTGAGCAGCTGCAAGTTTCCCGCAATGTGGTGCTTGAAGCCTATGAGCAGCTCAAGGCAGAAGGATTTCTCGTGAGCAGAGCTGGATCAGGCAATTATGTGGCAGCAGGAGCCGCTTGGCTAGAGCCGAGTATCCAGCCGATTGAGATCGTCAAGCAACCCAATTTAGCCCGACCGCCAGCCATTGATTTTCGATCAGGTGTGCCAGCGCTCGATCAGTTTCCGCGTCGGCTCTGGAGCCAGTTTACCCGACGAGTCTGCGCTGAGGCTGAGGCCAACTGCTTTGGCTATGCTGCTCCTGAAGGCCAGGTTGAGCTGAGAATAGCGCTGACCGAGTATCTGCGACGAATACGCGGACTCAGACTGCAACCTGAGCAAATTGTGATTACGGCTGGAGCGGCACAGGCATTTGGGCTGGTGGTGAAATTGCTAGCGCAACCCAGCGATCGAGTTGCGCTCGAAGATCCAGGGCCACTGGAAGTTCGACAGATTTTTGCAGCTCAAGGCGTGCAGCTGCAATTTATTCCAGTTGATCATCAGGGCATCCAGCCTGAGTATTTGGCAGCCATACCCGTGCCGAAATTTGTTTTGGTGACGCCTTCACACCAGTTTCCGACAGGCAGCATTCTGACAATTCAGCGCCGCATTCAGCTGCTAGAATTTGCCAAAGCAACTGGCTGCATCATTATCGAAGATGACTATGACAGCGAATTTCGGTTTGAAGGTACGCCCATAACGGCCATGCAGGGGCTAGCACCTGAACAGGTAATTTATGTTGGCACGTTTAGCAAAATCCTTTCGCCCGCATTGAGGCTGGGCTATTTGGTGCTGCCGCCAGCCTACATCCAGCCATGTCGCGATCTAAAGTGGCTGAGCGATCTGCATAACTCGGTGCTAGAGCAATTAACCCTGGCTCAATTTTTGCAGTCAGGGCAACTTGAGCGGCATGTAATCCGAATGCGGCGGCTCTATCGTCAGCGCCGAAATGCGCTGCGGCAGTCGCTGGTGGCAGCATTTGGTGAGCAGGTAACAATTTCCGGTGACTCCACCGGGCTACATCTGATTGCTCAATTCATTGGGGCGCAGTTTGAGCCAAATGCCAGGATCAAGCTCTATCCGGTTGCAAACTACGCGACTCGACCGAATGACTATCCGGGGCAATTTGTGATGGGTTACGGAAATCTGTCGGTTGCCGAGATCCAGATGGGCATGGAGCGGCTGCTGGCTGGCACGGTGAGTCACAGCTCTGCTGGAGAAAGCGGCAGCAGCATCCCTCTACTTTAAGTTGAGCAACCCGGCCTCTTTGGCTTTGGGATCAAACCGAATCGGCAGCTTCACACCGCGCTTGTCCAGCTCCTGCATTACTTCGGCCTCAACTCGGCGGGAGACTTGCTTCAAGGCTTTGATTTTTCCCGGCTCGTCGCTAGAGTCGTAGGCAGATTTTTCCGCCTCGCTCATGCGGGATCTGGCATCAATCGGCTGGTTCCAGAGGTCAGCCTCAGCTGCATTGCCCGCAGGCGTTGAGCCGTTTTCAGCAATCCAGGCATCGCGCGTGGCTTCGAGCGCCGTGCGGCTAGGGCGATCGATGGTTTGTACCTTAAACCAGTAGCAGCTTTGGGGTTGGCGCACTAAGTGCTGCGTTAGACTGAGCGCCACATCCCGCGAATAGCCCACATACTGCAAGACTTTGGCCTGATCAAAAATGGCATAAACTCCTACCTTGCCCTCAAAGGTATCTGGTATTAGACCCTCTGCGTCCAGAATGGGCAGAAACCCTAGCTCAGCAAGCGGGCAGCTCATGAAATCACGCCCGCCATCGCGAAGCCCAGGCAAAGCAAAATGCTGCTCCAGAAATGCAGCGCCACGGCGAAAAACTTGCAGTTGCGAACCCGCTCCGGCTGAGCATGATAGCTGAGCGCATGGCGACAGAGGTTAATCGCCGCAGGCAGGCTGATAAACATCAGCAGCAGCCAAACTGGAAATACTTGAAGCGCCACCAGCAGCCCCACCAGCCCAAACATGCTGCCGCAGAGCCAGGGCAGCAGCCGAGCTGAGCGCAGCGTCCCCAATCGCACCACGGGCGAACGCTTGCCAGCAGCCAGATCATCTTCCACCTGATGAAAATGCGAGCAGAACAAAATTAAACTCGTGCTCACACCCAGCACCAGCGAAGCTGCCAAAGCCGCGCCCGACCAAGCCTGAGTCTGGCTGTAATAGGCCGCAGAAACGGCCAGCGGCCCAAAGCTAAAAAAGCAGAGAATCTCGCCTAAGCCCTGATAGCCCAGACGAAACGGCGGCCCGTGGTAAATATAGCCCAAGCCGCAGCAGGCCAGAATCAAGCCCAGAATGGTGAAATCTTGCTGCCCCCAGGCAATTGCCAAAATGCCAGCAATTCCGAGTCCCAGACAAAGATTGCTCAGCCAGAAGATCAGCGATTTGTTGCCGGTTAAATTCACCAGCGAAGTCGGCTCGTTGTCATCAATGCCGGTTTCTGAGTCAAACACATCGTTGCTGAGATTTTCCCAGGCCAAGATCAAAATGGCCGAGAGCAAAAACGTCAGGAATACTCCCCAGCGCAGCTGATGCGTTTCGGCAAAGGCGATGGCGCTGCCGAGGGCAATTGGAAAAATCGCGACGCTGTACATGGGCGGCATCAGCGCGGCCAGCCAGAGCTGCCGCTCTGTGCGGTCTGATGCCTTGGACTGAGCGCTGGCGTAGTTCGCAGCTTTGGTGGTCATGGGTGGCGAGGTGGCTGGAGTCAGTGAAAAAATCCGACGGATCGGCAAACGCGGCATCAGTTGGCGCATCTAGCGATCGCAAACCTCATTATAAAGGCCAGTCGCCGCCTGCTTGAATGGCGCTCCCGTAACGAATCATGAATCAACGCTGGCCGCATCCCGCTTTTCTTCTGCTGACTGTGCTTACAATACAAAGGCTTTGGCCTGATGTTTGAACCGCCGCCTCATGAAACTTCCTGCGAAACTTCCTGCTGGTTCATCGCTGCTGCCGCTGGCGCAAACGCTGCAAATTATCGCCAACCCGACTGGCTTTTTAGAAGACTGCGCTAAACGCTATGGCGATCGGTTCACGCTCAGGGTGCTGGGGGCAAACTCGCCGCCTGTGGTGTTTTTCAGCCATCCTGACGATATTCAGGCGATCTTCACAACGCTGGCCGATCGGCTGGAGCTGGGCAAAGTCACGCATCCGTTTCGGCCTCTGACCGGCGATCAGTCGCTGATTATGCAGGACGGGGCGCGCCACCAGCAGCAGCGCCAGCTCTTGATGCCCGCGCTGCACGGCGAGAGCTTACAAAACTGCGGTGAGCTGATTTGCCAAATTACCCAGCAGACCGATTGGCCGCTCGGCGCTGTGATTCCGGTGCAGGCGCAGATGCTAGAAATTTCGCTAGAGCTAATTTTGCGCGTTGTGTTTGGCCTCCAGCCCGGACAGCGCTATCTTCAGCTCAAGGCGCTGCTGCATCGGCTGCTAGAGCGGGTTAATTCGCCGCTTTATTCGGTGCAGTTTTTCCTGCCGCCGTTGCAGCGAGACTGGGGCAGCCATAGCCCTTGGGGGAGCTTTTTGCGGCTGCGGCAGCAGATTGACGCGCTGCTCTATGCCGAGATCCGCGAGCGAAGAGCACAGCCACCGGGGCAGGATATTCTCTCAATGCTGCTGGCGGCGCGGGACTTGGAAGGACAGCCGCTGAGCGATGTAGAGCTACGCGATCAGCTGATGACGCTGCTGCTGCTGGGGCATGAAACCACCGCTTCTGGCCTAACCTGGGTGTTTTACTGGCTGCATCAACAGCCTGATGTTTTGGCGCGGCTTCAGGCAGAGCTAGACCGGGCTGATTCCAGTCCGGCGGCGCTGGCTCAGCTCCCCTATTTGAGCGCTGTCTGCAAGGAGGCATTGCGGATCTATCCAATTGCACTAATTGCTCAGCCGCGCTGCGTCAAGCAGGCGCTGAGGCTGGCGGGCTATGAGTTTGAGCCCGGAGCGGTGCTAGTTCCCTGTATTTATTTGGCGCATCGACGGGCTGAGGCTTACCCAGATGCCGAGCGGTTTCGGCCTGAGCGCTTTTTAGAGGCCAAGCTTTCGCCTTACGAATATCTGCCGTTTGGCGGGGGCAGCCGCAGCTGTATTGGCATGGCGCTGGCTCTGTTTGAAATGAAGCTGATTTTGGCAACGCTGCTGAAGCGCTATGAGCTGCGGCCTGCTCAGCCGCTGCGCCCGCTGAAGCGCCCTGCCCGACGCGGCATTACCTTTGTGCCACCGGGAGATTTGCAGCTGCAAGTGGTTGGGCTGCGCTCAGGAGCAAGCTGCTTAGCAAAACCGGCGGGTTAAAGTATGTTAGAGATAGCAATATTTCGATTCAGACTCAAGGCTGAGATTTGCAGGTTAACGGCTGAATTGTTAAGGAATAGTTACAGGTTCAATGCTTTGTCAATCGCCTTTTAGCCAGCTCAATTCATCGCAAGATTGTCAGAAACTCTATCAATTTCTTGAGTTCTGTAAAGCGCAATCGATTGCTGCGGGTCAAGCCAAAATTGCCAGCATTGCTTTGGAAACTGCGGCGGTTGATCCCCTGACAGTGCTGCATCGACTCGCAGCTGGGCAACCGCATTTTTACATCGAAAACCGGGACAGCGGCGAGGCGGTTGCGGCTTTTGAGCCGGTGCTTTCAAAGCAAACGAGCGGCTCGCAGCGGTTTGTCGAAGCGCAGCAGTTTACCCAAGACTGCTTTGCTCAGCTGCTTTCTAACGCGCCTAGAGCCGAGCAAGCCTGGGCATCACCCTGCATATTCAGCAGCTTTAGCTTTTTTGAACAAGCCTCCAGCGCCGCGCCCTTTGCGCCCGCCACGCTGTTTTTGCCGCGCTGGCAGGTGACAAAACAGCAAAATTCAGGCCGAGTTACCGTGAATTGGCTAATTGATTCAACGGCAAAGATTAGCGAAATTACCCAGACGATTTGGCAGCAGCTGCAAAAAATTCAGCGCATTTCTGCCGAGCATTTCTATTTAGTAGAATCGCAAATTGGCCAACTGAATCGCTGGAAAATTATTGACGGCCATCACTTTCCAGCCGCCGTTATTTCAGCGCTCGAATCGATTCAAAGCCAAGCCTATCAAAAGTTAGTTTTGGCTCATGTCATGGATGTCTATTCCGAGCTGCCGTTTCAGTGGAGTCAGTCGCTGCATCACCTGCGCCAGCTGCATCCTGACTGCGCCGTATTCTCAGTGGGCAACGGTCGCCAGAGCTTTATTGGCGCTAGCCCCGAACGCCTGCTCAGCATTCGTCAGCGGCATCTGATCACTGATGCTCTGGCCGGTTCAGCCTCACGCGGACGGACTGTCACAGAAGATGATCAGCTGGCCAAACGCCTGATCCAGAGCGAAAAAGAGCAGCGCGAGCATCGGCTGGTGGTCGAGTTTATTGCCCAAGAGCTGCTGGAGCTAGGACTCTGCCCCCGCTATGCCAATCGCCCCAGCCTGCGCCAGCTGGCCAATATTCAGCATCTGCATACGCCGATTCAGACGCGACTGCCTGCGGCGCTCCACCCGATGCAGCTAGTTGCCGCACTCCACCCGACCCCAGCAGTAGCCGGAATGCCGCGACAAACCGCCTGCGAGCAAATCCTGCGCTACGAGCAGTTTGACCGCTCGCTCTATGCCGCGCCGCTGGGCTGGGTGGATGC